>NZ_CAWNMS010000017.1:0-75837 GCF_963875605.1 Vibrio sp. V04_P4A5T148 | reverse complement strand
TAGAGATCGCCGTCACATTGGCAACCCCTTTTTGCTGTTTTTTTTGATTTTCTATTTGTTCGAACAGAAAAAAGCCAAAAGACGCTAAAAATCGACTTTTTATTTACATTTTTTTAAAGTTATCACTAAAAAGAGATACTTTTTGCCAGTTTGTGTACTCAACTTCTTTTGAGGTGTCAGTTTCACCGCCAGTCAATGACATGATGAAACGAATCATCACCTTATCGAAAAAGTGATAACGTGGATAGTAAAGAGCACCAGCGAAAACTCCGATTAGCTTGGGTTGCCATGCTGATTTACTGAGAAAGGTTTTAATATAGACACTTCCTTCTGGAGTATCTTTACCCTGCGCTTCTTTTCTTGCAGTTAAGTTGACACAAAAGAACGCCGCTTTAGCGAGTGCTAATTGCTCGGCATGTTTTTCTATAAATTGATAAAGCTTTTTATTTAAATGTCCGTAGCGAATAGAAGCACCAATTAAGACTCGATCGTAAAGAGCTAAATCAATATCCTCAATTTGATGTAAATCGGCAAGTTCGCAATCAAACTCAGAAAGTTCCTCTTTTATATAGTTAAGAATTTTCTTGGTTTGACCTTCACGGGAAGAATAGAGAAAAAGAGCTTTTTGCACGGGATATCCTTAACTGCGCCAAAACGTAGGGGTAAGCAGTATTAATAGTGTAAAAATTTCTAAGCGACCAAAGAGCATCGAAACAACCAATACCCATTTTGCACTGTCATTAACATCCGCAAAGTGTACGGAGACTTGACCCAATCCAGGCCCTAAGTTATTCAATGTTGCCGCGACGGCAGAAAATGCACTCAGTTCATCCATCCCTGTTGCGATCAATGCCAACATACACGCCACGAAGACCAGTGCGTACGCTGAGAAAAATCCCCAAACCGCGTCAACAACTCGCTGTGAAAGAGCACTTCCGCCCACCTTAATCGTATACACGGCTCTTGGGTGGATAAGGCGTTTCATCTCACGAGCACCTTGTAAGGTAAGCAATAAGATACGGATCACTTTCATGCCACCGCCCGTAGAGCCAGCACACCCACCTATAAATGAAGAAAACAGCAATAATACAGGTAAGAATAACGGCCAATCTGCAAAACCTGTTGTGGTAAAGCCTGCCGTCGTCGAAATGGATACCGTTTGAAATAGCGCCTGATCAAAAGCGTCATAAAAAGAGTCGTAAGAATGGTGTTTGAGTAAAATCGAAAAGCAAACCGCAAACAAAATGACTTGTATAAGAGCGAAAGCTCTAAACTCTGGATCTTTAAGGTAATATTTTGGATGAACACCACCTGTCGCAAACGCCGCGTAATGGAGCGTAAAATTACAGGCTGAAATGAGCAAAAAAACAACCGTAATTAAATTGATCGCATAACTGTCAAAATACCCCATGCTTGCATCATGAGTCGAAAACCCACCAATAGCGATCGTAGAGAAGCTATGACAAATCGCATCAAATAGGGTCATCCCTGCTGCCCAAAAAGCAGTCGCGCAGGCAATCGTTAAGCTTAAATAGATGTACCAAAGTGCTTTAGCGGTTTCGGCGATTCTTGGAGTGACTTTAGTATCTTTGACCGGGCCTGGAATTTCTGCTCGATATAACTGCATTCCCCCAATTCCCAATACTGGCAAAATGGCCACCGCTAGAACGATGATCCCCATCCCACCAAACCATTGTAAAAACTGCCGATAGAACAAAATCGCTTTAGGTAATTCATCTAACCCAACAATGACGGTTGCTCCGGTGGTGGTTAATGCTGAAAACGATTCAAAAAACGCATCCGTCACCGATACATTAGGGTTATCCGCTAACCAAAATGGTAATGAACCCGCACTACCGATAACCGTCCAAAACAGTACAACGATCAAAAAACCGTCTCTGGCTTTCAATTCATGTCGATAGCGGCGGTTTGGAAACAAAAAAAACCGCCACACATCAACAATACAAAAAAGGTCGTGACAAAAGGCACACCTGCACCATCGCGGTACAACAAAGCCACCAGCGCAGGGGCAAGCATAGAGACACTAAATAGCGCGAGCAAAAGCCCGACGATACGAATAATAGATCGAATTTGCATTGCTTTTTCTGAAGCGAAGCTTCTGACTTCCTAATTATTTTTTATGGCGGTCACTACAGCTTTTGCACCGCTTTTATTAATGATAGTTTGAGTAAAGGCATCAAGATGGCGAAATTCTATCTCAACAAGAAATTTAACCTGTTCTTTATAATCGGCTTCGACTTCTAATGCTTCATACTGCGCGATGATGGATTGAGCAATCGGCACAAAACCGTAGTCTAACGTTAGGGATAATTTTGTGGTGATTTTTTTCTCAATAGTTTGAAGCTGCTTGAGTGCTTGTTGTACTCCGCCACCATAAGCTTTAACTAACCCACCAGTGCCAAGACGAATCCCACCATAATAACGAGTGACGACGGCCGTTAACTCCCCGACACTCGATCCGGCTAGCTGCGCCAATATCGGTTTGCCCGCCGTCCCTGATGGCTCACCATCATCACTAAAACCCCACAACATCGAATCTTCCGGTCGTCCGGCAACAAAGCCCCAGCAGTTATGTCTGGCATCGCTATGTTTTGTCTTTATTTGCGCAACGAAGGCTTTGGCAGCATCTACACTCGGAGTATGGGCCAAATAGGTAATAAAGAGGCTTTTTTTGATTTCCTCTTCAAATTGGGTGGGCAACGCTGGAATTAAATAAGGTTGTTCGTTCATGTGAAATCATAGATCGAGCGGATGGCAAGAGTGTAACACGTGCACTTAAAAAAGCAGCGCTGATCTCCATTCGCACTCAATGTTAAACAGTTGTTTAAAAAATGTATTGAAATTAAACAATCCTCAGGTCAAACTAAACCGACTGGTCAAACCAGAACCATTAATACAACAAAAACTCTCACACACGATCTTAAGGTTGTATGTCACGGAGATAGACAATGATTTACCAAGCCAACACCCTACAGGTAAAGGAATTACAAGATGGTATTGCGGAGTTGCGTTTCTGCTCCAAGGAGTCAGTGAACAAACTTGACCTTGCCACTCTTGAATCGCTCAACCATGCACTTGATGCCCTAAAAGCCCACCAAGGACTGAAAGGCCTTATTCTTACTTCCGATAAAGAATCTTTTATTGTCGGGGCTGATATCACTGAGTTTTTAGGTCTCTTTGCTAAACCTGCGCAAGAACTCGACCAATGGCTGCAATTTGCCAATAGCATTTTCAACAAACTAGAAGATCTACCCGTTCCGACACTAGCCGCTTTAACAGGGCACGCGCTAGGCGGTGGATGTGAGTGTGTACTCGCTACCGATTTCCGTATTGGTGACGCGACCACCAGCATAGGATTACCGGAAACAAAGCTTGGTATTATGCCGGGGTTCGGTGGCTGTGTGCGTCTGCCTCGTGTAATTGGTGCCGACAATGCTATGGAAGTGATCACTCAAGGCAAAGCATGTCGTGCTGAGGAAGCCCTTAAAATTGGACTGCTCGATGCGATTGTTGATAGCGACAAACTGCTTGAGTCAGCACTCAAAACCATCACATCGGCCATCAATGAAACCGTTGATTGGAAAATGCGTCGCCAGCAAAAAATGTCCGCGCTGACACTCAGCAAATTAGAAGCCATGATGAGCTTCACCATGGCCAAAGGCTTGGTTGCACAGCATGCCGGACCTCATTATCCAGCGCCAATAACCGCTGTTATTGCAATAGAAGAAGCCGCGCGCTGTAGCCGTGATGAAGCATTGGCCATTGAGCGTAAACACTTCGTTAAGCTCGCTCATTCTGAAGCGGCGAAATCCTTGGTCGGTTTATTCCTCAACGACCAATATATTAAAGCACTAGCAAAAAAAGCGGCCAAATCAGCCAATAAAGAAACCGGACGAGCGGCGGTACTTGGTGCGGGGATCATGGGCGGCGGCATTGCTTATCAATCGGCAGTAAAGGGCGTGCCTGTTTTGATGAAAGATATTGCTCAATCGTCCCTTAATTTAGGTATGACAGAGGCATCTAAGTTACTTAACAAGCAGCTAGAGCGCGGAAAAATTGATGGTTTTAAAATGGCCAGTGTGCTGGCATCGATTACGCCTAGCCTGCATTATGCGGGGATTGAGCAAGCGGATGTGATTGTTGAAGCTGTGGTTGAAAACCCGAAAATCAAAGCCGCGGTACTAAGTGAAGTCGAAGCCAATGTTGGTGAGGATGCGGTTATCACCTCGAACACCTCAACCATTCCAATCAACCTACTGGCCAAATCACTCAAACGTCCAGAAAACTTCTGTGGTATGCACTTTTTTAACCCAGTACATCGTATGCCATTGGTGGAAATTATTCGTGGTGAACACACTTCCGATGAAACCATCAATCGAGTTGTCGCTTACGCGGCCAAAATGGGTAAATCCCCCATCGTGGTCAATGACTGCCCTGGGTTCTTCGTAAACCGCGTACTTTTCCCTTACTTTGGTGGCTTTAGTTTATTACTGCGCGATGGCGCTGATTTCACTCAAATCGATAAAGTGATGGAACGTAAGTTTGGTTGGCCAATGGGCCCTGCTTATCTTCTAGATGTGGTCGGTATTGATACCGCTCACCATGCACAAGCAGTAATGGCACAAGGTTTCCCCGAACGTATGGGTAAACAGGGCCGCGATGCTATTGATGCACTGTTTGACGCCAATAAATATGGCCAGAAAAATGGCAGCGGTTTCTATCAATACACTTTAGATAAGAAAGGCAAACCGAAGAAAACTTTCTCTGAAGAGGTTCTCACTGTTCTTAACGTAGAATGTGGTGATAAACGTACTTTTGATGATCAAACCATCATTGAGCGCATGATGATTCCGATGATCAATGAAGTGGCACTCTGTTTAGAAGAGAAGATCATCGCTTCACCCCAAGAAGCTGATATGGCGTTGGTGTACGGCTTAGGGTTCCCTCCTTTTAGAGGCGGCGTATTCCGCTATCTCGATAGTCTTGGTTTACAAAACTACGTTGCAATGGCAAGCCAATACCAAGCATTGGGCGCGATGTATCATGTACCTCAACTGCTGCTTGATATGGCAGAAAAAGGCGAGACCTTCTACGGTGCTCAACAAGCAAGTTCTATCTAAGGAGAGATGTCCAAATGACTTCACATAAGAGAAATGTCGTAATTGTTGATTGCCTACGCACCCCGATGGGTCGTTCAAAAGGTGGGGCATTTCGTCATACTCGTGCGGAAGATTTATCTGCACATCTGATGAAAGGCATTTTAGCCCGTAATCCACAAGTCAACCCAAAAGAGATCGAAGATATCTACTGGGGTTGTGTGCAACAAACCTTAGAACAAGGCTTTAACGTCGCGCGTAATGCGGCACTGTTGGCTGGCTTGCCGATTGAAATTGGTGCCGTCACCGTTAACCGTTTATGTGGTTCATCAATGCAAGCACTGCATGATGCCACCCGCGCCATTATGGTTGGTGATGCTGAAATCTGCCTTGTGGGCGGCGTTGAGCATATGGGACACGTACCGATGAACCATGGCGTTGATTTCCATCCTGGCATGTCAAAAACCGTTGCCAAAGCTGCGGGGATGATGGGGTTAACGGCTGAGATGTTAGGTAAAATACACGGCATTAGCCGTGAGCAACAAGATGCCTTTGCCGCTCGTTCGCATCAACGCGCTTACGCAGCAACCGTTGAAGGTCGCTTCAAAAATGAAATCCTTCCCACCGAGGCTCATGCTGAAGATGGTACTCTGTTCACGCTCGATTTTGATGAAGTGATCCGCCCGGAAACCACTGTTGAGGGGCTAGCACAGTTGCGTCCTGTTTTTGACCCAGCCAATGGTACTGTAACGGCAGGCACCTCATCGGCTCTGTCCGATGGCGCATCGGCAATGTTGATCATGAGCGAAGAGAAAGCCAATGCGCTTGGCTTAAAGATTCGTGCGCGCGTGAAATCAATGGCCGTCGCTGGTTGCGATCCTTCAATTATGGGTTACGGGCCAGTTCCGGCGACCCATAAAGCGCTACAGCGCGCAGGCCTCACCATGCAAGATATGGATGTGATTGAGTTAAACGAAGCGTTTGCAGCTCAATCTCTACCTTGCGCGAAAGATCTCGGTTTGCTCGATGTAGTGGATGAGAAGATTAACCTAAATGGAGGGGCGATCGCGCTGGGTCATCCTCTCGGGTGTTCTGGCACGCGCATCTCAACCACACTGATTAACTTGATGGAAGCGAAAGACGCCAAATATGGTCTAGCAACGATGTGCATTGGTTTAGGCCAAGGCATTGCGACTATTTTTGAGCGCCCATAACCATTCTGTTTTTCTTCTCACTGAAGAGTCTTTTAAGAGCCAGCACTGCTGGCTCTTCTTATTAGGTTATTTAGCTTGAAGCCAATCACGATAAAGTTGATCGCTACTGCCCAGATAATTTACCATCCACTCGATCAATTTATGATTATCATCTTTGCGCCATACTAAACAGCATTGACTAAGCAGTTTATCAACGGTGAGAACCCGTTCAACCAACCCACCATCAACAATCAAAGGTTGTGCAATGTGTCTTGGCATGTAGCCCACACCGACTTCATTTTTTAAGCATTCAATCGCACTATACCAATTCGGTAAAAGTAAGCGCCGTTGCTGCGGGTAGTGATCCGTATGCCGCTTGGGTAATACACTTGACGTGTCATCCAAACAAATCGCCGGGAACTGACTGACAAAATCTTCGCTTAAATAGGGCTCTTGAGCACAAGGGTGATGAGGAGACATTACAAATGCCCAATCCAACACACCCATGTCACGCACTTCAAAATCACCACCGACAGGAATCGCAGAGGTTGCACCAATCACAATGTCAGCTCGACCTTGCGCAATAGCTTCCCATGAGCCATTAAACACTTCCATGTTGATTTGCAGCTCAGCAAACTCAAACGTGCGATAAAAATCTTCCACCAGCGGTTTCATTTTGTCGAGTTTGACCACGTTATCAAGCGTCAATTTTAGCGTTTTCTGCCAACCATGCGCCGCGCGTTTAGTTTGTGAACGAATCTCTTCCATCTGCCTAAGCAATTGGCGAGCCTCCACCATAAACAGCTCACCAGCGGGCGTCAGCTCCACCTTTCTAGGTAAACGGCGAAACAGCAGCACATCCAAATCTTGTTCGACTTGGCGAACGCCGTAGCTGATCGCTGACGGCACTTTATGCAAAACCTCCGCAGCGGCGGTAAAACTACCCAACCGTGCGACAGTATCAAGCATTTCTAATGAGGATTTAGAAAACATAAGCCTTCAATTTTTTTGATGAATAACCAACAAATTTAGCGTTTCATTTAATATTAAACGAAAAATAGAATAGATGAGTAGATAAATTAAGGTTGGCATAGATTAATGCTGGCCAAATATTGATTAATTTTTTTGAATGGTAATAAAAATGAAAGCATCAAAATTACAGTTGCTGTACTTAGCCGCGCTCTCTATGCTTGGCTTCATTGCCACAGACATGTACCTCCCTGCCTTTAAAGCAATGGAAATGGACTTTGCCACAGGGCCAGAGCAAATAGCCTTGTCTCTCACCGTTTTTCTGGTCGGTATGGCATTAGGTCAACTGGTGTGGGGCTTAGCTTCCGATAAATATGGTCACCGTAACACTTTAGCGGCTGGCCTAGTTCTCTTCACGTTAGCATCATTTGGTTTAGCTTTTAGCGAGCAGGTGTGGCAATTATTAGCGTTGCGCTTTGTGCAAGCTTTAGGGGTGTGTGCTCCCGCAGTGATCTGGCAAGCAATGGTAATTCAACGCTACCCAGCTAAAACAAGCCAGCAAATATTCGCCACCATCATGCCTTTGGTCGCGCTTTCACCCGCGCTTGCACCTCAATTAGGCGTCTTACTGGCCGATAACTTTGGTTGGCACAGTATTTTTGTGACATTGACATTAATGGGCGTTGCGCTTGTAGCCTGTACTTTTGCTCAAAAAAATGAACAATCACAACCCAAACAAACCTCAATTAAGCAAGATATCAAAGCTCTGCTCAGCACTAAAACCTACTTGGGTAATGTGATGATGTTTGCTTGCGCTTCTGCGGCCTTCTTTGCTTACTTGACTGGGATGCCAGAGATTATGGCACGCCTTGGTTATGCCGCTAAAGATATCGGTTTGAGTTTCATTCCTCAAACGATCGCTTTCATGGTTGGTGGCTACTTAGGTAAGGTGGGAGTGAATAAATTTGGTGACGAAAAAGTGCTCAAGCAGTTGATTGGCCTCTTCAGCGTTGCCACTTTATTAGTATTCATTGCATCACAGTGGCAACTGACCTCAATTTGGCCAATTTTGGCACCGTTTTGCTTAATAGCAGTTGCCAACGGAGCGCTTTACCCTATCGTGGTGAACCGCGCACTATCGAGTGCCAAACAAAGCCCAGCCACTGCAGCGGGTTTACAAAATAGCTTACAAATCTGCGTTAGTAGTTTAGCCAGCGCATTGGTCGCAACGTTGGCCAGCCAAGCACAAATGGTGACGGGTATTGCAATTATGATTTGTATGGGCGGGCTATGGATTGGTTATATCGTCTCGAACCGCGAACTTTCTCAACACTTCACCGCACCAGATAATGCACGCGTAGTCAGCGATGAAGAGTAAGTCTTTTAATAATAACTGATACAAAAAGCCGCTCATGATGAGCGGCTTTTTAATCGTTCATTTGTTAGCTACGCTTAACAGGACGCTTCCAACCATTGATTTTGCGCTCTTTCGCGCGAGTGATGACTAACTCACCTTCAGCAACGTTACTGCTTAGCGTAGTACCAGCACCAATCGTTGCACCATTGGCGATCGTTACAGGAGCAATCAACTGGCTGTCTGAACCGACAAACACATCATCACCAATTGTGGTTTTGAATTTATTGACACCATCGTAATTACAAGTGATAACGCCAGCTCCGACATTAACACGCTGGCCAATTTCAGCATCACCAAGATAAGTTAAGTGATTGGCTTTCGAACCTTCACCCAAACGAGTATTTTTTACTTCCACGAAGTTACCCACGTGAGCATCATTACGCAGTTCAGCACCAGGACGTAAACGGGTAAAAGGCCCAACGGTACAGTTTTCTGCAACGGTTGCCCCTTCAATGACGCTGTATGGACGGATCACTGTGTTGTCATCAATTTCGCAATCTTTAAGCACGCAACCCATGCCGATAATTACGTTATCACCCAAAGAGACATTTCCTTCGATGATGACGTTTGCATCAATCTCAACATCCATCCCACACTGTAATTCACCACGCAGATCAAAACGCGTAGGATCACGTAGCATCACACCTTGTTCTAATAGCTTTTTCGCTTGTGTTGCTTGATAAGCACGCTCTAAACGAGCCAGTTGAGCGCGATCATTTACTCCTTCCACTTCAATAGAGCTGGCAGGATGAACAGCCTCAACTGCGCGGCCTTCATTGTGCGCTGCAGCGATAACATCTGTCAGATAATATTCGCCTTGCGCGTTCTCATTACTTAAGCCTGACAACCAGCGTTTGAGATCGCGCCCCGTTGCCACCATCACGCCCGTATTGATCTCTTTAATTAACTTTTGCTCATCAGTGGCATCTTTTTGTTCAACAATCGCCACCACTGGGCCATGCTTACGCACGATACGGCCATAACCGGTTGGGTTATCCAGTACCACTGTCAGCAAGGCTATCCCATCATTAGGTTGCGCATCTAACAAGCTTTCCACGGTTTCTTCCGAGATCAATGGAACATCACCGTACAACACGAGGATCTTCTCATCGTCTTGGAAATGAGGCGAGGCTTGATCAACGGCATGGCCAGTTCCTAATTGATCCGCTTGCAGCACCCAGTTAACCGACTCTTCGGCAAGCGCTTGCTGCATTTGCTCACCACCATGACCATAAACCAAGTGGATATTTTGGGCACCTAAGCTATTGCACGTATCAATTACGTGTTTCACCATTGGCTTACCCGCCAGTGTGTGCAGCACTTTAGGCATATTAGAATACATTCGAGTACCTTTACCTGCTGCGAGGATCACTGCGCTAAATTTCATTGACAACCTATTGACGTTAAAAAAGTTAAGCCGCATTTTAGCGGTAATTAAAGAGATAGTTAATTTAACTAAATAATTTTCTGTTAAAAAATAAGCAAAAAGGCGACCTATAGGTCGCCTTTTTACATCACGTCTTAATTATAAAACACATTAACGACGTTTTTTGGTCAGCTCGATAACTCGTAACTGAGCCATGGCTTTAGCCAGTTCACTGGCCGCTTGTGCGAAGTTCATATCGCCATGCTGATTTGAAATATTCTCTTCAGCTTTGCGTTTGGCTTCTTCTGCCTTAGCTGCGTCTAGTTCTTCACCACGAATTGCCGTATCAGCCAGTACTGTAGCAGTACCCGGTTGCACTTCGACAATACCACCCGAAACATAAATAATTTCTTCGTGGCCGTGTAGCTTAACGATACGCACCATACCAGGCTTAATAGCGGTCAGCAGCGGTGTGTGACCATGGAAAATTCCCAGTTCACCTTCGCTACCGGTCACCTGAAACGTTTCGACTTGGCCAGAGAAGATTTTCTTCTCTGCACTGACGACGTCTAGGTGAAAGGTTATTGCTGCCATATCGCCTCCTAGTTAGCCTTATAGCTTCTTAGCATTCTCAATCGCATCGTCGATAGTACCGCAGTACATAAACGCTTGCTCTGGAATGTCATCGTATTCACCAGATAGAAGACCTTTGAAGCCACGTAGCGTCTCTTTTAGAGGTACGTAAACACCAGGGTCACCTGTAAATACTTCAGCTACGTGATAAGGCTGAGTTAGAAAACGTTCAATCTTACGTGCACGTGATACAACTTGCTTATCCGATTCAGACAACTCGTCCATACCCAAGATCGCAATGATGTCTTTCAGCTCTTTGTAGCGCTGAAGCGTCTGCTGAACGCCACGAGCGATGTCGTAGTGCTCTTGACCTACGACGAGTGGGTCTAGCTGACGAGACGTTGAATCGAGTGGGTCGATCGCTGGGTATAGGCCCATTGCTGCGATGTTACGGTTAAGTACAACCGTTGCATCCAAGTGCGCGAACGTTGTGGCTGGAGACGGGTCCGTCAAGTCATCTGCTGGTACATATACCGCCTGTACAGACGTGATAGAACCTTGCTTAGTTGACGTAATACGCTCCTGAAGCACACCCATTTCTTCTGCAAGAGTAGGTTGGTAACCTACCGCTGAAGGCATACGACCTAGCAGTGCTGATACTTCCGTACCGGCAAGCGTGTAACGGTAGATGTTATCGATGAACAGAAGTACGTCACGACCTTCGTCACGGAAACGTTCTGCCATTGTCAAACCCGTCAGTGCAACACGTAGACGGTTGCCTGGTGGCTCGTTCATCTGTCCGTAAACCATCGCTACTTTTGATTTTTCAGGCTCTTCGATGTTTACAACACCGGCTTCCTGCATCTCATAGTAGAAATCGTTACCTTCACGAGTACGTTCACCAACACCCGCAAATACTGAAAGACCTGAGTGTTGCAGTGCGATGTTGTTGATAAGTTCCATCATGTTAACGGTCTTACCTACACCTGCACCACCAAATAGACCGATTTTACCACCCTTAGAGAATGGACAAACCAAATCGATTACTTTTACACCGGTTTCAAGAAGAGCAGTTTCGTTTGATTGCTCTTCATAGCTTGGAGCTGGACGGTGGATAGAGTAAAGCTCTTCCGCACCGATTTCACCACGCTCATCAATCGCATCACCAAGCACGTTCATGATACGACCTAAAGTCTTAATACCGACTGGTACTGAAATTGGAGCGCCAGTATTTTCAACTATCAAACCACGACGTAAACCATCAGAGCTACCCATTACGATTGCGCGAATCACGCCACCGCCAAGCTGCTGTTGAACTTCAAGAACGAGACGTTCTTTTGAATCCACAACATTCAGAGCATCGTAAACACTTGGTACTTCGCCCTGTGGGAACTCTACGTCGACTACCGCACCGATGATCTGTACGATCTTACCTGTAGCCATCGTTAATCCTCTAAACTGTTTGTTTTACCTAAGCTTAAACCGCTGCTGCACCAGAAACGATTTCCGATAGTTCTTGTGTAATCGCCGCCTGACGGGCTTTGTTATACACAAGCTGTAAATCATCAATCAAGTTGCTTGCGTTATCGGTAGCTGCTTTCATCGCAATCATTCGAGCAGCTTGCTCACAAGCAAGATTCTCAACCACACCCTGATAAACCTGAGACTCTACATAACGCAGCAATAGTGCATCGAGTAGAGGCTTTGGTTCAGGCTCATAGATGTAATCCCAAGAATGTTCGCGTTTCATCTCTTCGCTATTCGATCTAGGCAAAGGTAGTAATTGATCGATCGTTGGTTCTTGAACCATAGTATTCACAAATTTGTTGAACACTACGTATAGGCGATCCAACTCACCTGCATCATATTTCTTCAGCATAACACCAACGGAACCGATCAAATCTTCCAAGGTTGGGCTATCGCCCAAACCAGAGACTTGAGCAGCGACTTTAGCGCCACTGTTTCTAAAGAAAGCCGTTGCCTTTGAGCCCACAATTGCCAGCTCAACCTCAGCACCTTTCTCCGACCAATCTTTCATGTCATGTAGAGCTTTTTTGAACAAGTTCACGTTCAAACCACCACACAAACCACGGTCTGTTGAAATAATGATGTAACCAACACGTTTGGCTTCGCGCTCTTCTAGATAAGGATGACGATATTCTAGATTTGCACTCGCCACATGACCGATCACTTTACGCATTGTTTCAGCGTATGGACGAGAAGCTTCCATGCCGTCTTGCGAACGACGCATTTTTGAAGCTGCTACCATTTCCATCGCTTTCGTAATTTTCTGCGTGCTTTTAACACTACCGATTTTATTACGTATCTCTTTTGCGCCGGCCATCGTTTTACTCTCTTTTAAGGTAATCCGTTATTGGTCAGTGGTGACCCTAAGGTCACCCACCAATTACCAGGTCTGGGTTGCCTTGAAATCGTCAACCAGTTTCTTGAACTGAGCTTCGATTTCATCGTTATAAGCACCCGATTTGTCGATATCTTTTACA
Organism: Vibrio sp. V04_P4A5T148; assembly: GCF_963875605.1. Taxonomy (NCBI): domain Bacteria; kingdom Pseudomonadati; phylum Pseudomonadota; class Gammaproteobacteria; order Vibrionales; family Vibrionaceae; genus Vibrio; species Vibrio sp. V04_P4A5T148. The sequence goes on along the minus strand of NZ_CAWNMS010000017.1, from coordinate 62,698 downwards.
AGATCAACATATTGACCACGAGCATACGACAGTAGAGCAGATTCAAAATCAGCCAGTTTATTCAACGCAACATCATTTAAATAACCACGCTCTGCCGCAAAGATAACCAACGCTTGGTCAAACACAGACATCGGAGCATATTGTTTCTGCTTCATCAGCTCTGTTACTTTCTGACCATGGTTTAGCTGTCTCTTCGTCGCTTCATCAAGATCTGACGAGAACTGAGCAAATGCAGCAAGTTCACGGTACTGTGCAAGCGCGGTACGGATACCACCTGACAGTTTCTTGATGATTTTCGTCTGAGCGGCACCACCTACACGAGATACTGAAATACCAGGGTCAACGGCTGGGCGAACACCCGCGTTGAATAGTTCAGTTTGTAGGAAGATCTGACCATCGGTAATCGAGATTACGTTAGTCGGTACGAATGCTGAAACGTCACCCGCTTGTGTTTCAATGATAGGTAGAGCGGTTAAAGAACCGGTTTTACCTTTCACTTCACCCTTAGTGAAACGTTCTACATACTCTTCGCTGACACGAGCAGCACGCTCAAGTAGACGAGAGTGGAGATAGAAAACGTCACCTGGGAATGCTTCACGGCCTGGTGGGCGTTTGAGTAGTAGTGAGATCTGACGGTAAGCAACCGCTTGTTTAGATAAGTCATCATAAACAATCAGTGCATCTTCACCGCGATCGCGGAAGTATTCACCCATTGCACAACCTGCATATGGCGCAAGGTATTGCAATGCCGCTGATTCAGAAGCCGATGCAACAACCACAACTGTGTTTGCAAGCGCGCCGTGCTCTTCTAATTTGCGTACTACGTTAGCGATAGTTGAGGCTTTTTGGCCAATCGCAACATAGATAGAGTAAATACCTGAATCTTTTTGGTTAATAATTGCGTCGATCGCCATTGCTGTTTTACCAGTTTGACGGTCACCGATGATAAGTTCACGTTGGCCACGACCGATTGGGATCATAGAGTCAACTGACTTATAGCCGGTTTGTACTGGTTGATCGACTGATTTACGGTCGATTACACCAGGTGCAATCATTTCAACAGGTGAAGACAATTTCGCTTCGATAGGACCTTTACCATCGATAGGCTGACCGAGTGTATTCACTACGCGACCTAACAATTCAGGACCAACTGGCACTTCAAGAATACGACCAGAACCTGTCACTTTCATGCCTTCCTTAAGGTCAGCATATGGGCCCATGACAACCGCACCAACCGAGTCACGCTCAAGGTTAAGTGCAAGTGCATAACGGCCACTCGGTAATTCAATCATTTCACCTTGCATCACGTCCGCTAGGCCGTGAATGCGAATGATACCATCGCTTACCGATACGATAGTACCTTCATTGCGAGCTTCACTAACAACGTCGAAAGATTCGATACGTTGTTTAATTAGATCGCTAATTTCCGTGGAATTAAGTTGCATGCTCCAATCCCCATCAAGACTGTAATGCATCGCTCAGGCGGTTTAAACGACCGCGGGCTGAGTTATCGATGACAAGGTCTCCGGCTCGAATTATAACCCCACCAAGTAGGGTCTCATCTATACTGCAATTCAGCTGAACTTTGCGTTCAAGACGCTGCTCAAGTTTGGTGCTGATATTGACAAGCTGTTCATCAGAAAGCTCAGTTGCTGAAATCACTTCAACATCCATCTGCTTCTCATGCTCTTGTTTCAGAGCAAAGAACTGTTCACTAACATCAGGAAGAGCCTTTAATCGGCCATTCTCAGCCATCACCTTTAACAGGTTCTGGCCATAAACATCAAACTGTTCGCCACAAATTGCGATGAAAATTTCCGCTAATTTCTCAGCCGAAACAGAGCCCGTTAGTAGCTCTTTCATTTGCTCGTTCTTTGCGACCTCGGCAGCAAAAGCTAACATCTGACCCCATTGGTCAAGTTGCTTTTTCTCTACCGCAAAATCGAATGCTGCTTTAGCATAGGGGCGTGCAATTGTAGTCAAATCAGACATAAAGCGCCCCCATCCTTAAAGTCTTGCAGTAATGTTGTCGAGAATATCTTTGTGCGCATCTTTATCGATAGAACGCTCAAGGATTTTCTCAGCACCAGCTACAGCCAGAGTTGCAACTTGTTTACGCAGCTCATCGCGGGCACGGTTACGTTCAGATTCAAGTTCAGCTTCCGCTTGAGCAAGGATTTTCTGGCGTTCTGCCTGAGCTTCCTCACGTGCTTCGTCTAAAATTTGAGCTTTACGTTTATTTGCCTGTTCGATGACCTCAGTTGCAGTGCGCTTCGCTTCTTTCATTTGTTCAGAAGCGTTGGCTTGTGCTAGATCCAAGTTTTTAGCAGCACGCTCAGCGGCTGAAAGACCGTCAGCAATTTTCTTCTGACGCTCTTCGATCGCATTCATGATTGGCGGCCATACATATTTCATGCAGAACCACACAAACAGTGCAAACGCGATTGCTTGACCTAGCAGAGTTGCGTTCATATTCACAACAGCTACCCCTCTATTTGTTCACCAACGAAAAGTATTAATCAACGACAAATCATCAATTTGTGTGATCGGTTGATTAACCTAGTTGACCAACAAATGGGTTCGCGAAAGTGAATAGAAGCGCAATTACGATACCGATCATAGGAACCGCATCAAGTAGACCCGCGATGATAAACATCTTAACTTGTAGCATAGGAGCCATTTCTGGTTGACGAGCAGCACCTTCAAGGAATTTACCGCCTAGAAGTGCGAAACCAATCGCTGTACCAAGAGAAGCAAGACCGACGATAATACCTACGGCGATTGCAGAAAAGCTCAGTAAAGTTTCCATTACTATCTCCAATTTATAGTTGTTGGCTTATGTGCCCAAATAAAAAGCTTTAAAAAATTAATGATCACTATCTTCGTGTGCCATTGATAGATAAACAATAGTCAGCATCATGAACACGAAAGATTGAATCAGAATTACCAGAATATGGAAAATCGCCCACGGTAGTGAACCCATCCATTGTAGCCACCATGGTAGCATCGCTGCGATAAGAATAAATACCACCTCACCTGCGAACATGTTACCGAATAGACGCATACCGAGTGAGAGAGGTTTCGCAAGTAACGATACCACTTCAATAAGTAGGTTAAACGGAATCATGGTCCAGTGATTGAATGGATGTAGAGCTAATTCTTTCGCAAAACCACCTAGGCCTTTCACTTTGATGCTGTAGTAAATCATCAGAGCAAATACGCCTAGAGCCATAGCCATGGTGATATTCACATCAGCTGACGGAACCACTTTTAGATAAGGGATACCAAGCCAATGTTGTGCTGGATACGGTAAGAAATCGATGGGCACTAAGTCCATGATGTTCATTAACAATACCCAACAAAAGATAGTCAGTGCCAGCGGTGCTATAAGTGGATTGCGTCCATGAAAGGTGTCTTTGACGTTTTGATCGACAAATTCTACCAATATTTCAACAAAACACTGCAGCTTACCGGGTACACCCGCTGTTGCTTTCTTTGCTACAGAGCGAAATATCCATAGGAATATTAAGCCAGTAAACAAGGAAAAAAACAGGCTATCGATATGTACGTTCCAGAAACTCGTCTCACTAATTGACAGCCCCAAATCGTAATGCTCAGAAATCTTCGCAAGAGAGAGGTTCGTCAAGTGGTGTTCAATGTATCCGGACGATGTTAGCGCTTCACCTGGCGCAGCCATAACTCATCCTATTTTTTGTTGTTAATGAATAGCACTGGCGCACAGATATTAATACCTAGAGCCAGCAAATAGGTTAGTTTGAGGGGAACGAGTTCCACCTGCATATACATGTAGGCAACACAGAACAGTGCAACTGTGATGAGGATCTTGAGTACTTCGCCAGTGTAGAAAGAGGCCGCGACTTGCTTCGCAGCACGAGCTCCACTAAACATAAAAGCACACAGCGCAAAAACCGCATTGGCAATGACAAAGATGCCACCCCCAATCAGCGCAGAAAAGCCCCATTCAGCATTTACAGCTACCGCCATCCCTGCCGCCACAAAAATAACCGCGCCAGACTGGATCATTAACAATCGCTTAGCAAGCTCTCGTCCTGGTCTAGCCAACGCAGCTACCATGTATTCGTACCTCTAGTAATATCCTCAGCTCATCTACAACATAGGGCTGGGAAATTGGCGAAAATTATACGGTGAGTCGAACTGATTGCAATTGAAAGACAGCAAAAAGTTACAATTTTGTTTACAAACCGACAACTTTCAAATAAAAAAACGTTTTTTGCATAATTGACTTAAATCAATTATCTCATTTAGCTTTCTAGCTTGGCAATTAGTTGCTCTAATTTGTGAGGCTCATCAAGACTAATCGTCATTTTGGCTTTGCCACCTTTTGAACGAATGATCGACACTTTAGCCCCTAACATTTCACTCAATCTTTGTGACATTTGTTGTGCATCTAAGTCTTCCGATGCCGATCCGTCCTCAGAAGGCTGTGTTAGACACTTTTTCACTAATTGCTCAGTTTGTCTCACGGTCAGCTGTTTTGCGGCCACACGTTGTGCAATTTCAATTTGTTGATCGCCTTCGAGCATCAATAATGCTCGTGCATGGCCCATTTCAAGCTGCTTGGTTTCCACTAAACGCTTCACGCCATCCGCCAATTGATTTAAGCGTAATAAGTTACTCACGGTAGTGCGTGATTTACCAATCACATCAGCCACCTGTTGGTGAGTGAGCTTAAATTCGTCTTGCAACCGCTCTAAAGCTTGTGCTTCTTCAATCGCATTCAAATCTTCGCGTTGAATATTTTCTATCAGTGCCATCGCAATCGCAGCGCGATCTTGGACATTTTTTATCAAACAGGGCACTTGCTTTAAACCTGCTTGTTTTGCAGCGCGCCAACGGCGTTCACCTGCAATAATTTCATAGCCGCCAAGCTCTAAACGTCTTACCACGATCGGCTGGATAATACCTTGCGATTGGATAGACGCAGATAGCTCTTCCAACGCTTCTGCCGACATATCTTTACGTGGTTGATACATGCCAGGTTTCAAATTTGATACCGCAATATCCATTAATTCGCCATCAGAAGAGAGTGCTTGGCTATGTGAGGCGGCTTGCTCCTTTTCACGAGCAAGAGAACTGGTTGCGAGCAATGCATCCAATCCTTTTCCTAAACCACGTTTAGTCATGTAGACGAATTCCTTTAGTTGAGATTATGCGGGTATTTCTTCTCGACGAAGCATTTCGCCAGCTAAGGCGAGATACGCTTTTGCCCCAGCTGAATACTTGTCGTAGTACATTGCTGGCTTGCCATAACTTGGCGCTTCAGCAAGACGGACATTACGAGGAATAACGGTGCGATAGACTTTGTTTCCAAAGTGCTTTTTCAGTTGATCGGATACTTCATTGGCTAGGCGATTACGCGGATCGTACATCGTTCGAAGTAACCCTTCGATTTTCAGGTTTTCGTTGACTACCGCGGCTAACTTGCTGATGGTATCCATTAACGCCGTTAAACCTTCTAATGCAAAATACTCACATTGCATTGGCACTAACACAGAATCCGCTGCGGCCATGGCGTTGATTGTAAGAAGATTTAAAGAAGGAGGACAATCAATAAAGATGAAATCATAGTTATCACGAACTGGCGCGAGGGCATTTTTCAAACGCACTTCGCGAGCAAAGACTTCCATTAATTTGATTTCAGCGGCTGTCACGTCTCCGTTCGCCGCAATCAAATCGTAGTGTCCCGTTGTTTTGCGACACACGACTTCATCAAAAGGGGTGTCTTCGACCAACAATTCGTACGCGGTTGCATCTACTTGATACTTATCAACACCACTGGCCATCGTTGCATTGCCTTGTGGGTCGAGATCGATCACTAAAACTTTACGCTTAGTCGCCGCCATAGAGGCCGCTAAGTTAATGCACGTTGTTGTTTTTCCTACGCCACCTTTCTGGTTGGCGATTGCTACGATTTTGCCCACGGTATGCCTCGCTGTTATCCCTTGCGAGATAAGATTACAAGATGACGGTCACCTTCCAACTCAGGAACTTTCAAAGCTTTGACATCAGTCACAGAACACCACTCAGGTAGTGTGGCTATTTCCTCATCTGGCCGTTGTCCTTTCAGGGCTAAAAATCGGCCCGATGTTTCTTTTAGTAAATGGTGACACCATTCCACCATATCGAGCATTGAAGCAAACGCACGGCTCAGTACGCCATCAAATTTTACTTCCGGCTGAAACTCTTCGACTCGACTTTGAATCGTGGTCACATTTTTAATACCAAGCTCATGCAGAACTTGTTTAATAAAACGAATGCGCTTACCTAAACTATCGAGTAAGTAAAAGGTTTTATCAGGATTCATAATAGCGAGAGGTATACCAGGTAAACCAGGCCCAGTACCAACGTCGATAAAACGCTCACCCTGTAAGTGAGGACTTACCACTATACTATCTAAAATATGTTTCACCAACATATCCATAGGATCGCGCACAGAGGTGAGATTGTAGGCTTTGTTCCATTTATTCAGCAGTTCCACGTAACCGACTAATTGGCTACGTTGCTGCTCATTGACCTCGAGATCGGTTTGACCAATTAAATCATCGAGACGCGTTCTTAACTCGCTCATGCGGCGTCTTCCCCTTTCTTCAGTACACCTTGCTTTTTCAAATAAACCAATAAGATAGAAATAGCAGCTGGTGTAATACCAGAAATACGAGAGGCAATACCAACTGTTTCAGGCTTGGCATTGTTAAGCTTAAGGATCACTTCGTTGGACAAGCCTTTGACCTGTTTATAGTCAAGATCCAGCGGCAATTTAGTGTGCTCATGGCGCAATGATTTGTCGATCTCATCTTGCTGACGCTGAATATAACCATCGTATTTGATTTGAATTTCAACTTGCTCAGCCGCTTCACTATCGGTCAATGCTGGTGCAAATGACTCAAGCGACGTGAGCTGTTGATAGGTGATTTCAGGTCGACGTAGTAGATCTTCACCACTTGCTTCACGAGACATGGGTGTTTTGAGCAACGCATTCAGTGCATCAACACCGACGGAGTTCGGGTTCATCCACGTTTGTTTCAAACGTTGACGCTCGATTTCCATGTTTTCCATTTTTTGATTAAAACGCGCCCAGCGCGCATCATCGACTAAACCTAACTCTCTGGCTTTTTCGGTTAAACGCAAATCGGCGTTATCTTCGCGTAGCAGTAAGCGATATTCAGCGCGAGAGGTAAACATGCGATAAGGTTCTTTGGTACCCATAGTGGAAAGATCATCGATCAACACGCCCATGTAAGCTTGATCACGGCGTGGACTCCAGCCTTCTTTTTCTTGGCTAAATAAGCTTGCATTCAAACCAGCCATTAACCCTTGCGCTGCCGCTTCTTCGTATCCGGTGGTGCCGTTGATTTGACCAGCAAAGAACAAACCACTGATGAATTTGGTTTCGTAGGTTTGTTTTAAATCTTGTGGATTGAAAAAATCGTACTCAATGGCGTAACCCGGACGAACAATATGTGCGTTTTCAAACCCTTTCATTGAGCGAACGATCTGCACTTGTACATCAAACGGTAAGCTGGTGGAAATACCGTTAGGGTAGAGTTCTGTCGTGGTCAAACCTTCAGGCTCGATAAAAATTTGATGGCTATTTTTGTCAGCAAAACGCATGACTTTGTCTTCGATCGATGGGCAGTAGCGTGGGCCGATACCTTCGATGACACCTGCGTACATCGGACTACGATCAAGATTGGCACGGATCACATCATGCGTTTTATCGTTGGTATGCGTGATGTAGCATGGTATTTGACGTGGATGCTGTTCACGTTGTCCCATGAAGGAAAAAACAGGCGTTGGGTTATCACCGTGTTGTGTTTCTAACACTGAGAAGTCCACGCTACGGGCATCGATCCTTGGTGGCGTACCCGTTTTTAAACGATCGACTCGAAACGGCAGTTCACGTAAACGTTGCGCTAATGCGATCGATGGAGGATCTCCTGCGCGGCCTCCTGAGAAGTTTTCAAGACCAATGTGGATCTTTCCACCAAGGAAGGTGCCTACCGTCAATACCACCGCTTTGGCGTGGAATTTGAGGCCCATTTGAGTCACAACGCCCACTACACGATCATTTTCAACGATAAGATCATCGACCGCTTGTTGGAACAAAGTTAAGTTTGGCGTGTTTTCAAGCACATCACGCACATACGATTTGTAAAGCGCACGATCTGCTTGGGCTCGAGTCGCTCGAACCGCTGGCCCTTTTGAGGCATTGAGTGTTCTAAATTGAATACCTGCATGATCAATCGCTTGTGCCATTAGACCGCCCATGGCATCGACTTCTTTAACCAGATGTCCTTTACCAATTCCGCCGATCGCAGGATTGCACGACATCTGTCCTAGAGTCTCAATGTTATGGGTAAGCAATAGCGTACTTTGACCAGTACGAGCTGCAGCGAGAGCGGCTTCCGTTCCAGCATGGCCACCACCGACCACAATGACGTCAAATTTTTCGTGATAAAGCATGAACCGACCTCAGGTATTCAATGAAGCATGGACTGACAAAAGAGGCGTATTCTACCTGCTTTCCACTGGCTAGAAAATCGCTTTTCTGCTTTTTTAATCTGAGCTTGGTAAGTTAATAATATATAAGATCTATATAGAGATCTTTTATTAGATCTATTATTAGGATCGAGCATATCTGTGGATAACCGATAAATGATCAACAAGATCATGGTTTTTAAGAGGATCACAAGCTGTGATCCTGACATGATCTAATCGTGTATTAGCTGGGATCAAAAAGGCTAGTTATACACAGGGTCGTAAAATGAATAAGTTATTAATTGGATAACTATAGGTTAATCACCGAATAACAGCATAGTTATACACATTAAAATATTTAAAATGGACTTAACTTTTCTATGGCGAGTATTGAGACAGTTATACACAGAGCTTAAGGGTACAAAAAAAAGCGGCTCACAGGCCGCTTGGTGACTTTATGCTATTCGCTAGAATTGTTCGATGCGCTGTTTGAGCCATACTTCAGCGGCATCTTCAGGAACGGAATATTCTAATATATCTATGGTGAAACAGTCGCTAATTGGCGTTGCACCTATATCCTCAAGCAGTTGATATGCATGCTTACCTGCTGCGCAAAACGTGTCATAGCTTGAATCGCCAAGTGCTACCACGGCATATTTTAACTCGCTCGTGTTCGGTGGTGTTGATTGCAAAGAAGCGATAAAAGGTTGGATATTGTCTGGGTAGTCACCCGCTCCATGCGTGGAGGTGACAATGAGCCAAGTCCCTTGTGAGGGTATATCACTTAAGTTGGGTTGGTTGTGGATAGTCGTAGTATAACCTTGCTCTTGCAGTAGATCGTTGAGATGATCGGCGACATATTCAGCGCCTCCTAAGGTGCTGCCAGTGATGATATGGATCATGAGATATTCCTATAATTAAGAGTGATCAAGCTTCTCACTGCGATCATTTGCCAATACAGAACGACGAAAAGATGCGCCCTAACAAGTCATCGGAGCTAAATTCGCCCGTTATCTCGTTTAGATGTTGCTGCGATAAACGCAGTTCTTCCGCTAAGATTTCACCAGCCATGTAGCCTTCGAGCTGCTGCTGACCAATCATGAGGTGCTGTGCGGCGCGCTCTAGCGCGTCCAAATGGCGTCGTCTGGCCATAAAGCCGCCTTCATTGCCCCCAGCAAAGCCCATGCACTCTTTGAGATGAGTACGCAGAGCATCAACGCCCTCTCCAGTTTTTGCCGACAGGCGGATTAAGGTTGGAGAATTAACATGACAGATACCGAGCGATTCTTTGGTTTGATCGACTTTGTTGCGGATCACCGTCATGCCGATGTTTTCAGGCAATCGATCGACAAAATCTGGCCAGATTTCTTTCGGATCGGTGGCATCGGTGGTGGTGCCGTCAACCATAAAGAGCACACGATCTGCTTTTGCTATTTCATCCCAAGCACGCTCAATACCTATTCTTTCGACTTCGTCATTGGCATCACGTAAGCCAGCGGTATCGATGATATGCAGTGGCATGCCATCGATGTGGATGTGCTCTCGCAGCACGTCACGTGTGGTTCCTGCGATGTCTGTAACGATGGCTGAATCTTTGCCTGAAAGCGCATTCAATAGACTCGATTTGCCCGCGTTAGGACGCCCTGCTATCACCACTTTCATCCCTTCGCGTAAAATGGCCCCTTGATTGGCCTCTTTGCGCACGGCGTCTAAGTTGTCGATGATATTTTGCAGATCTGCGGCAACTTTACCATCGGCAAGAAAATCGATCTCCTCTTCAGGAAAATCAATCGCTGCTTCAACGTAAATTCGCAGGTGGATTAGGGAATCGACCAAGGTGTGAATGCGTTTGGAAAATTGACCTTGCAATGAATGCAGGGCGGATTTGGCCGCTTCTTCAGAGCTGGCATCAATCAAATCGGCAATCGCTTCCGCTTGGGTTAAATCCATTTTGTCGTTTAAAAACGCACGCTCAGAAAATTCACCCGGGCGCGCTGCGCGCAAGCCACTGATAGCCAAAATGCGTTTGATCAGCATATCCATGACGACCGGGCCGCCGTGTCCTTGTAGTTCGAGCACATCTTCGCCGGTAAAGGAGTGAGGGTTAGGAAAATAGATCGCGATGCCTTGGTCAAGTTCGGTGCCATCTTGATGCTTAAAAGGCAAGTATTCCGCATAACGGGGTTTTAGCGTTTTCCCGGTTACTTCAAGCGCGACTTGAGCGGCTTTCGGGCCTGAGACGCGAATAATCCCCACGCCACCTCGGCCTGGAGCGGTTGCTTGAGCAACAATGGTGTCTGTAGACATAAGGGTACCTAACATAGGGGTGTATGAGCGCAATTGTAATCAGCCAAAAACAAAAAGGCGACCTTTTGGTCGCCTTTGTTTCACTTGTCAGTGTGACTTCTTGCTGAAGTGGCTACTTAGAGTGTAAGCCTTTTTTCTCCAGCGCTTTGTAAATCAAGGTTTGCTGGATCAAGGTAACGATGTTCGATACCAACCAGTAAATCACTAAACCTGATGGGAAGAACAAGAAGAAGAATGTAAACATAACCGGCATAAAGGTCATGATCTTCTGTTGCATCGGGTCAGTGACTGTCGTCGGGCTCATTTTCTGGATCATAAACATACTCACACCCATCAGCAGTGGCAAGATGTAGTATGGGTCTTGTGCTGAAAGGTCATGAATCCAACCAAAGAAAGGTGAATGACGCAGTTCAACCGATTCCATTAATGACCAGTAAAGCGCAATGAAGATAGGCATTTGCAGGAAGATAGGTAAACAACCACCGAGTGGGTTTACTTTCTCTTTCTTATACAGCTCCATCATTTCTTGGCTCATGCGTTGGCGGTCATCGCCGATGCGCTCACGCATTGCTTGCAGCTTAGGTTGCAGCATGCGCATTTTTGCCATAGAGGTGTATTGTGCTTTGGTCAGTGGGTACATAGCACCACGAACAATGAAGGTTAAGCAGATGATTGCTACACCCCAGTTGCTAACGAAGCTTTGAATGAATGAAAGCAACATGTGCAGTGGTTTTGCAATAAACCATAACCAGCCGTAGTCGACAACTAGATCAAGATTTGGCGCAACAGCAGCCATCTCATCTTGCAGTTTTGGACCGACCCAAAGTGTGGCTAAGAATGTTGCTTTTTCACCGTTGGCGATGGTTTTATTTGGCATGCGAACACCAATATCACCTAAGTTGCCAATCACGCGAGTGTATAAGTTTGACCCTGCTGCATCACGTGGGATCCACGCGCTGGCAAAGTAGTGTTGGATCATCGCCGCCCAACCTTCACCGTTAACTAAAGGCAGTGACAAGTTACGATCTTGCATATCATCGAAACTGTATTTCTTATAACGTGTATCTTGTGTTGAGTAAGCACCGCCACGGTAAGTTGGCATAGCCAAGCTGCCACCAGCGTCCAATAAATTTTGGCGTAGGTGTGCGTACATACCCAGTGTCGCGTTATTACCAGATTGGTTGACTACATCAAATTCAACATCCAAGGCGTAGCTGCCACGTTTAAGGATGAAGGTTTTGGTGTATTCAAGGCCATTGGCTTGATAAGTCATGGGAATGCGCAGTTCGTCTTGACCATCCGCTAGAGCAAAGGTGTCGGCGCTAACAGTATAGTTTGGACGATTGTTGCTGCTTAAATCGATCCCTTGCGGTCCCACTAAACCACTTTGCGCGATAAACTGGTGACCAGGAATGTCTTTAAGTAGCACAAATGGGTCTTCTGAATTGAGTTCAGCATCGTACTTATTCAGCTCGGCCTTCACTACATCACCACCTACCGTGTCAATTGACAGAGTCAGTACATCAGTCTTGACGGTGATGGTTTTTGCAGACGCATTGGTTACTGCTGGTGCTGGGTCTAACTCATCAGCCATAGATGGTGCAGTTAAAGTGCTGCTATTTTGTGCCTGCTCAACCGCTTGAGGTGCTGGGTTCTTTGCTACTTGCCATTGCTGGAAAAGTAAAAAAGAAACGAGTGCCAAGGCGATTAACAGGATATTACGTTGAGAATCCATCGTTAATTATCTCTGTCTTGTTTTTGGACTGGTGGCGGAACGGGGTCAAAACCCCCTTCGTTCAAAGGGTGGCATTTTAATAGACGTTTGCCTGATAACCAACACCCTTTTACAAAACCGTGAGCTTTCAACGCTTCTATCGCATAGTTTGAACAGGTTGGAGTAAAACGACAGCGTGGTCCAAGCAGAGGACTGATGATTCCTTGGTAAAGGCGGACGAATCCGATTGCTAACCACGCGAAGGGCGAGACAGGCGATGCCATAATTTTTCAAATAGTTTGAACATTTCTTCATTGCTTAAATCTTGCGCGCTCTTTTTCGCAATCACAACAAAATCTTTGTTAGGAAGTTGATGCTGTTTATTACGGAAGCTTTCGCGAGCGAGGCGTTTGAAGCGATTACGGCCAACAGCTGTTTTGATCTGTTTTTTGGGGACGGCCAACCCTAACCTTGGGTGGGTAAGAGCGTTTTCGCGAGCAATGATAGTGAAATGGGGGGAGCCTGCGCTGTGCGCTTGCTGGAAGACTTTTTTATAATGTTCGGGAGTTAACAAACGTAACTCCCGATTGAACGCGTACGTATTCAAAATAATCGCGAATTATTTTGACAGGCGCGCGCGGCCTTTAGCACGACGTGCATTAATAACCTTACGGCCATTCTTAGTTGCCATGCGTGCACGGAAACCGTGAGTACGCTTGCGCTTTAGAACGGTAGGTTGAAAAGTGCGTTTAGACATGTGTAATTACCTTACTGATCAGTAGTTTTTAGGTTCAAATAAACCCGGCGTGGGCATATTTTCGCTTCTTTAAATAGAAAGAAAGGAATCCGACGCCTCTCAACAAAGAGGCGGAATTGTAATCACTGTCACAATAAGTGTCAACGATTGGGTTCACTAAAATTCCGGTCGGGGGATTATACGCAGTCTCCTTTAAATCACAAGGATCCTTCGTCGATCCCCACCTGATTTAAAAATTTCTTGAGCTTAGGATCCTGTGGATTACCAAAGATATCCTGTGGAGAGCCTTGCTCTACAATTTGCCCATCGGCCATGAAGATCACGCGATCGGCTACCTCCTTTGCAAACTGCATCTCATGGGTAACCACCAGCATTGTTTGGTGATGAGTGGCTAATTTCTTCATTAAAGCAAGCACTTCGCCAACCCATTCAGGATCGAGTGCTGACGTAGGTTCATCAAATAGCAGCAATTCTGGTTGTAGCGCCATCGCACGACCGATCCCAACGCGCTGCTGCTGGCCACCAGAAAGCGCTGCGGGATAACTATCTCCTTTATCCCCAAGACCGATGTCATCCAAAATCTGCTGCGCACGGGTCAGGGCGAGATCTTTTTTCCAACCGTGCACCGTAATGAGCCCTTCGGCGACATTTTGCCTCGCCGTCATATGAGCAAACAGCGCGTAGTTTTGAAAAACAAAGCCTGTTTTTCTGCGCAGTGCTAATACATCTGCTTTGGTCTGTTGCTGGGTGTCGACGGTGACATCATCAATAGTAATGGAGCCTTGGTCTGCGCGTTCTAGGAAGTTGACGCAGCGCAGTAAGGTCGATTTACCTGTACCGCTTGAACCAATAATGACGATGATTTCACCTTTTTCTATTGCTAAGCTGATTCCTTTGAGCACTTCAGTATCGCCAAAGCGCTTATGAATATTATCGAGTTTAATCATCGTACATACGCCTTATTGAGTCTCTCTTCAGCCCAAATTTGTACCCGAGTCAGTACCACCACTACGGCCCAGTAAATTAATGCAACGGCGAGGAAAGCTTCAAAGAAGCGAAAGCTTGACGAAGCTTCCATCTGCGCTCTGGCCATGATCTCAGCGACTCCTAATGTAAAAGCTAATGAGGTCGATTTGATCATATCAATGAAGTAATTCATTAATGATGGCAACGCGATACGCGTAGCTTGCGGCAAAATAATGCGGCGCATTGCTTGGCTTGTGGTCATACCCACAGACAAACTCGCTTCCATTTGGCTGCGATCAATACCCAAAATGGCGGCGCGAATACTTTCTGCCATATAAGCGGCGAAGTGAAGAGTTAGCCCGATCACCGCGGCGCTAAATGCATTTAAACCGACCATCCACGGTAACACTTGCGGCAGACCATAGTAGAGTAGAAAGAGTTGTACCAGCAGGGGAGTACCGCGGAAAAAGCTGATGTACAGCTGGCTTAGCGGATCCAAAATGGGCACTTTGAACACACGAATATTGGCTAAAATGACCGACAGGATCAAAGCAAACACTAAGCCCCAAGTCGCCATCTCCATGGTGGTGCCTAAATACCTGAGCAGTATTGGCATCAGCTCAAGCATATAGTGAAAATCAAATCCCATCGGCTTACCTTTTTAAAACAAAAAGGTGGAATGTGTGGTTCCACCTCAATCCTATCTTTTGATAATAGGGGAATTTACTTATTGGTGATATCGGCAGCAAACCATTTTTCAGAAATCGCACTCAGTGTGCCATCAGCGCGCATCGAGGCTAACGCTTGATTCACTTCAGCTTGCAGTTTTTGGCCTTGCTCGTTGTTAACAAACGGCCAAGCGTTTTCAATGGTTTCAAAAGGGTGACCAGCCAATTGTAACGGTAAGCCCGTTGTTTTAATCAATTCCAGAGCCGAAAGGCGATCCATCACAAACGCATCGGCACGGCCAAGAGCAACGTCATGTTCAATGCCAGTATCGTAAGTTTTGATGATGATTTTATTGTCTTTGTCAAAGCTGCGCAGTAGCTGCTCGAAGTTTGAACCTAAATTGACCGCGACCGTTTTGCCGGCAAGATCGTCAATCCCTTTAATGCTGTCATTACCTTTGCGAACGGTAATTTGTGCACCGTCGATGACATACGGGTCAGCAAATAAGTATTTCGCTTTACGTGCTTCTGTGACGGTGATTTGGTTTGAAATGGTATCAATTCGGCCAGTTTCAAGTAGGCCAAAGAGACCGGAGAAATTAGCAGTAACATATTTTACATCGTAATCATTGCGTTTACCTATCTCATCCCAAACATCCACTTCAAAGCCTTGCAGCTTGTCTTGTTTGACAAAAGTGAATGGAAAATAGCGCCCTGACATGCCGACTTTTATTTCCGTTGCCGCGTGTACGCTTGCAGCGGATAGTGCAATTGCAGTAATGGCGACTTTAACCCAGTTTTTCATCTTGAAACTCCTTATATTTATAGAGAGGGATGTTACTGGTAAAGCACTCAATAGAATAAATAACCAGTAGTTATTAACCATAACCGAACATAGTGACACAATTGGGGATAAGTATAGAGGATCCTTGTATATGTGGATCATCGTGTGGGTAAAGTGGTGCTAATTGTGAAGATCGACAAAAATCAAGCGCAAATTGTGTGAATAACTTCGATCTTATTCACTGGATCACGGATCAATCGCTGGCGATCTTGGTTATCAACAGGTAAAATCGCCAGTCTTTTCGATCATTTACTTAGGGTGAGGGCAACCGTGTCATCTTCGCTTTGGTTGCAATGTTTGCAACAGCTTCAAGAAGAGTTACCAGCAGCGGAATTCAGCATGTGGGTACGTCCGTTACAAGCGGAGCTCAATGACAATACTCTCACTTTATTCGCCCCAAACCGATTTGTGCTTGATTGGGTGCGCGATAAATACATCAACAGCATTAACCGACTACTGCAAGAGCATTGTGGCCACGATACCCCGAACCTGCGTTTTGAAGTGGGTAGTCGCCGGGTCAGCGCGCCTAAAGCTGCTCCCGTTCGTACTCAAGCGGATGTCGCGGCTGAATCTTCAGCTCCTGCACAGTTACAAGCGCGTAAACCAGTACATCGTACGTGGGAAAACGACACGGTTGTGGCAGACATTAATCACAGATCAAACGTTAACCCTAAACATAAGTTCAATAACTTCGTTGAAGGTAAATCGAACCAACTTGGTTTGGCTGCAGCGCGTCAAGTTTCCGATAACCCCGGCGCGGCCTATAACCCACTCTTCTTATACGGTGGTACAGGGCTAGGTAAAACACACTTATTGCACGCAGTTGGTAATGCGATTGTTGATAACAACCCGAATGCGAAAGTGATTTACATGCACTCAGAGCGTTTCGTGCAAGATATGGTGAAAGCGCTGCAAAATAATGCGATTGAAGAGTTCAAACGCTATTACCGCAGTGTCGATGCACTCTTGATCGATGATATTCAATTCTTTGCCAATAAAGAGCGTTCGCAAGAAGAGTTCTTTCATACCTTTAACGCATTGCTTGAAGGTAACCAACAAATCATTTTGACTTCCGACCGCTATCCGAAAGAGATCAATGGGGTGGAAGATCGCCTGAAATCTCGTTTTGGTTGGGGTTTGACGGTTGCGATTGAGCCACCAGAGCTAGAAACGCGTGTCGCGATCTTAATGAAGAAGGCAGAAGATCACCAAATTCATCTCGCCGATGAAGTTGCCTTTTTTATTGCCAAACGCTTACGTTCCAACGTGCGTGAATTGGAAGGTGCACTAAACCGTGTTATCGCCAACGCTAACTTTACTGGCCGCCCTATCACCATCGATTTTGTACGTGAAGCGCTGCGTGACTTATTAGCTTTGCAAGAAAAATTGGTCACCATTGATAATATTCAAAAGACCGTGGCGGAATACTACAAAATTAAAGTGGCGGATTTGCTTTCTAAACGCCGCTCTCGCTCGGTTGCTCGTCCACGCCAGTTGGCGATGGCACTGGCTAAAGAGCTGACTAACCACAGCTTGCCTGAAATTGGTGATGCGTTTGGTGGTCGAGATCATACCACTGTGCTGCACGCTTGCCGTAAAATCCAGCAGTTACGTGAAGAGAGCCACGACATCAAAGAAGACTATTCGAATTTAATTCGTACCCTGTCTTCTTGATGCACAACCTTCTTATATCAGCTATTTTAACCCTCACATTTGGGGTCGCCCGATAACATCGTAAGAGCTAACTATGAAATTTACTATTGAACGTAGCCACTTCATTAAGCCACTTCAGCAAGTATCTGGAACATTAGGCGGACGTGCGACTTTGCCAATTCTTGGTAATTTGTTGCTCAAAGTGGAAGAGAACGAGCTGTCGATGACGGCGACCGATCTTGAAGTCGAACTGATTAGCCGCGTGACACTTGAAGGTGAGTGCGAAGCAGGAAGCATCACTGTCCCTGCGCGTAAATTTTTAGATATTTGTCGTGGCTTGCCCGATAGCGCCGTGATCACTGTGGTATTGGAAGGCGATCGCATTCAGATGCGTTCTGGCCGTAGCCGTTTCTCTCTGGCAACCTTACCTGCCAGTGACTTTCCTAATATTGAAGATTGGCAAAGTGAAGTAGAGGTGTCGCTCACTCAGGCAGAACTGCGCAGTTTAATTGAGAAAACCCAGTTTTCGATGGCTAACCAAGATGTGCGTTATTACCTGAACGGTATGCTATTTGAAATCGACGGTTCAACCTTGCGCTCTGTGGCAACCGATGGACACCGTATGGCGGTTTCGCAAACGGCACTCAGCGCGGATTTTGCCAACAAACAGATCATCGTGCCGCGTAAAGGGGTACAGGAACTGGTCAAGTTACTTGATACGCCAGAACAGCCGGTTGTGCTGCAAATTGGTAGCTCAAATTTGCGCGCCCAAGTGAATAATTTCATCTTCACTTCTAAGCTGGTTGATGGCCGTTTCCCTGATTATCGCCGCGTTATGCCGCAGCAAACCACCAAAACCTTAGAAACGGGTTGTGATGAGTTACGTCAGGCATTTTCTCGTGCTGCGATTCTCTCAAATGAAAAGTTTCGCGGTGTACGGGTTAATCTTGCGGATAATGAAATGCGCATTACCGCCAACAACCCAGAGCAAGAAGAAGCGGAAGAGTTGTTGGATGTCACCTTTGAAGGCGACGCCATCGAAATCGGTTTTAACGTCAGCTATGTGCTCGATGTACTGAATACATTACGTTGTGAACAAGTTCGTGTATCGATGTCTGATGCCAACGCCAGCGCGCTGATTGAAAATCGCGATGACGACAGCGCGATGTATGTCGTCATGCCGATCCGACTTTAAGTTTGCGCAATGCCGCTGACTCGTTTAATCGTCCAACAATTTCGCAATATTAAAGCCTGTGATATCCCATTATCATCAGGCTTTAACTTTCTTATTGGCCCTAATGGCAGCGGCAAAACCAGTGTACTGGAAGCGATTTACCTGCTGGGTCATGGCCGCTCGTTCAAAAGCGCCTTAACCGGACGCGTCATACAAAATGAGTGTCAGGAGCTGTTTGTGCATGGGCGTTTTTTGACCTCGGATCAATTTGAGCTACCGATTGGCATTAATAAGCAGCGTGACGGTTCAACAGAGGTTAAAATAGGCGGTCAATCTGGACAAAAACTGGCGCAACTGGCACAAGTTTTACCTTTGCAATTGATTCATCCGGAAGGGTTTGATCTGCTCACCGATGGACCAAAACAACGACGTGCATTTATTGATTGGGGGGTATTTCATAGTGAACCTGCCTTTTATGATGCATGGGGGCGTTTTAAGCGCCTCAATAAGCAGCGCAATGCGTTGTTAAAAACGGCAACCCATTATCGTGAACTCAGTTATTGGGATCAGGAGATGGCGCGCTTGGCTGAACAAATCGATGCATGGCGCACACATTATGTGACGCAAATGAAGTGTGTTGCCGAGGCGTTGTGTCGCAGTTTTTTGCCAGAATTTGATGTGCAAATGAAGTATTATCGTGGTTGGGAAAAAGAGACGCCCTATCAACAAATCCTCGAGAAAAACTTCGAACGCGATCAATCGCTAGGCTACACATTCAGTGGCCCGAATAAAGCGGATTTAAAAATAAAGGTCAATGGAACACCGGTTGAAGATGTTCTATCACGCGGTCAGCTTAAATTAATGGTGTGTGCACTGCGCGTCGCACAAGGACAACACTTAACCGAGCTGACAGGTAAGCAATGCATCTATTTAATTGATGACTTTGCTTCCGAATTAGATAGCCATCGTCGTAAGCGTTTAGCGGATTGCTTAAAATCGACGGGGGCACAAGTTTTTGTAAGTTCTATTACGCAAGGCCAAGTTGCAGACATGATTGAGTCAAACAGCAAGATGTTTCATGTGGAACATGGCACAATAGAGCACGGATAAAATAGTGAGAGAGTAACTCATGTCGAATAATTACGATTCATCGAGTATTAAGGTACTGAAGGGTCTGGACGCGGTTCGTAAACGTCCAGGAATGTACATCGGCGACACGGATGATGGCACCGGTCTGCACCACATGGTTTTTGAGGTGGTGGATAACTCAATTGATGAAGCGTTGGCAGGTCACTGTAAAGACATCGTAGTGACTATTCACGAAGACAATTCAGTTTCAGTTAGCGATGATGGCCGTGGTATTCCTACCGACCTTCACGAAGAAGAACAAGTTTCTGCCGCGGAAGTTATTATGACGGTTCTGCATGCGGGCGGTAAATTTGATGACAACTCATACAAGGTTTCGGGTGGTCTGCATGGTGTCGGTGTGTCCGTCGTCAACGCGCTGTCTGAAAAAGTGCTACTGACTATCTATCGTAACGGCGCTATTCACACACAAACTTATTGTCACGGTGTGCCACAAGCACCGTTGGCTGTGGTGGGTGAAACCGATAAAACCGGGACAACCCTGCGTTTTTGGCCAAGTGCTGAAACCTTTACCAACATTGAATTCCATTACGATATTTTAGCTAAGCGTCTGCGTGAGCTCTCTTTCCTAAACTCTGGTGTATCCATCAAACTGTTTGATGAACGCGAAGAAGACAAAAAAGACCACTTCAGATATGAAGGTGGTATTAAAGCGTTTGTTGGCCATTTAAACCGCAATAAAACGCCGATCCATGAAAAAGTATTCCATTTCAGCTCTGAGCGTGACGATGGGATTACCGTGGAAGTGGCGATGCAGTGGAACGATGGTTTCCAAGAAAACATTTACTGCTTTACCAACAATATTCCTCAACGTGATGGTGGTGCCCACTTAGCGGGTTTCCGTGGGGCGTTAACTCGTACCCTAAACACCTTCATGGATAAAGAAGGCTTCTCGAAAAAAGCGCAAGCGGCGACCTCGGGTGATGATGCCCGTGAAGGCTTAACCGCGGTGGTTTCAGTGAAAGTGCCGGATCCTAAGTTCTCTAGCCAAACTAAAGATAAATTGGTTTCATCCGAGGTTAAATCTGCGGTTGAGTCAGCAATGGGTGAGAAATTGGCGGAGTTTTTGGCTGAAAACCCAAGTGAAGCCAAAATGGTCTGTTCAAAAATCATTGATGCGGCTCGTGCTCGTGAAGCGGCGCGTAAAGCGCGTGAAATGACACGTCGTAAAGGTGCGTTAGATCTTGCTGGTTTGCCGGGTAAACTCGCCGATTGCCAAGAAAAAGATCCTGCACTATCTGAACTGTACATAGTGGAAGGGGACTCTGCTGGCGGTTCTGCCAAGCAGGGACGTAACCGTAAAAACCAAGCGATTTTGCCACTGAAAGGTAAAATTCTTAACGTTGAAAAAGCACGTTTCGACAAAATGCTTTCTTCGCAAGAAGTCGCAACGCTTATCACCGCATTAGGCTGTGGCATTGGCCGTGATGAATATAACCCAGACAAACTGCGTTATCACAACATCATCATCATGACCGATGCGGACGTCGACGGTTCGCACATCCGTACGCTACTGTTGACCTTCTTCTATCGTCAAATGCCTGAGCTGATTGAGCGTGGCTACATCTACATTGCTCAACCGCCTTTGTATAAAGTGAAAAAAGGCAAGCAAGAGCAGTACATCAAAGATGAAGATGCGATGAACCAATACCAAGTTGCTTTGGCATTGGATGGTGCCTCACTGCATGTTAACCCTCAAGCGCCAGCATTAGCAGGCGAAGCGTTAGAAACCTTGGTTAAGCAATACAATGTCGCCATTAAGCTGGTGGAGCGCATGAGCCGCCGCTACCCTTACGCCTTGATCCATGAATTCATCTATATGCCGCGTATCATTGTTGATCAATGCGCTGATTCTGCAGTAGTAGAAGCGTGGGGCAAACAGCTGGTGGAGCAGTTAAATGCGAAAGAAGTTGGCGCAAGCCAATACAGCATTGAAACTGAGCACAATGCAGAGCTTGGTATTTATCAGCCTAAGATAGTAGTGCGCACTCATGGTGTAACGCACCAACATCTATTAAGTGCTGATTTGCTCAATTCGAAAGAGTACAGCAAGCTGGCGGACCTTTCTGAAGCACTTTATGGCTTAGTTGAAGAAGGGGCTTACATTCAACGTGGCGAGCGTATTCAACCTGTCGATAACTTTGTTGATGCGTTGAACTGGTTAATTAAAGAGTCTCGTCGTGGCCTAAGCCTACAACGCTACAAAGGTCTAGGTGAAATGAACCCAGATCAGTTGTGGGAAACGACGA
The DNA here is from genome assembly GCF_963875605.1 of Vibrio sp. V04_P4A5T148. NCBI lineage: Bacteria > Pseudomonadati > Pseudomonadota > Gammaproteobacteria > Vibrionales > Vibrionaceae > Vibrio > Vibrio sp. V04_P4A5T148. Next base: position 40,700 of record NZ_CAWNMS010000017.1, on the reverse strand, counting down.
TGGATCCTGAATCTCGCCGTATGTTGCAAGTCACGATTGAAGATGCTGTTGGTGCTGATGAACTGTTTACCACCTTGATGGGTGATCAAGTTGAGCCGCGTCGCGCATTCATCGAAGAGAACGCCTTAAAAGTTGCCAACCTCGATGTCTAAGTCGTTGCTATAAAGCAAATCCCAAAAACACCGTTTCGCAAGAGCGGTGTTTTTTTATGGTCAATACAAAGTCACCCAACGTGGGAGCAACCATTTTTAGTATCAACACTTTCTACTTATCTTAGGTTGTCTTCAAGGATAAAAGGTCATAAACGTTTTTTTATTGGGATTTTCTCTCAATAAAAAAAAGTATCTACTATTTTATTTTATTCCATGTTTTTAGAGGTTTTTATAAGCTTGAATTATATTTTTTGGCCGATATAGTATTCATTAATTACTTTTTAGGAGATGTGGGTTTGTTATTTATCTTACAGTAATAAATCCGAAGGTCTAACTTTCGGATATTATCTAATCTATTTTTGGAATTATTGTAAGGAGTAATAAATATCAACTTATTTAAGTGTTGGCTTGTTTTTTTTAAAAGTAAAATAATAACAAGCTTATTTGTTACCTATCAGTCTCCACTGATTTTACTGACTCTTTTCGAGAGAATAGAAGCAGAATCATTGGCCAGATATTCTACGGCAGAGCGCCGAGTCAACGTTGGAGATAGGGTCAGCTTTGTTGATACAGAAAAGTGTCAACCTTATCAAATTATTATAGTGCTTGGTGAGCGGAACAACCCTAATGATGGTCTCGTATCACTTTACTCTTATTTAGGCGCTTCTATTTTTGGATTACGTGAACAAGAGTGTTTTAAATTATATATTTTAGGAAAAGAGCGAGAATATAAAGTGGTTAATATTCTTCCTGAAAAGTCACTAACGTGTGTAAATTAAATTTCTTCGTTAAAATAAGGAGATTACTATGAGTAAGAAAGATATGAAAAAAGCGCAACTTAGCCTAAAAGAAAAGCGGAAATTAAAGCAAGAAAAAATGGAAGAAAGCAGTGTAATTAAAGAAAGGAAAAAACGCGGAAAATAAAATAAGTTTTCATCGGTTAAAGTGCAAAATAAAGCCTAATGATATCGTTAGGCTTTTTTATGTCTCTGTATTGACTCTATATCCTGCTAATGAAGGCTTTGTAACTCTACGGAGTATCAGTTTGATTCGATGTCCTCTTTCTAGTTTCTGTTCGCTTTAGCGGGAACTAAAAAATTTTTCAAAAAATCCTTGAAAAGAATTTTAGTGCCCCTATATCTATCAATGAAGAGGATGCCGTAAGGACCTCTGGAATGGCGACACAGGTTTGCTCTCTTAAGAGGAGCCTTGTGTTGTGATTATTAAATGTGTTGTTAGCTCCATGTTGAAAGAATGGCTGCTAACGGCTTAGCGTCTATGCGCTAAGGCTATTGCTTATGATGAGGATAGTATGATGAGAACAGTAGATTTCACTCCTTTATACCGCAACGCAATTGGTTTTGACCGTCTATTAAACATGATGGAATCCAGTTCAGCGAAGAATAGCTCTGCGGGTTACCCTCCGTACAATATTGAACAGCAAGACGACGATAAATATCGCATCACGATGGCGGTAGCTGGTTTTTCTGAAGAGCAGATTGAGATTACTCAACAAGAAAATACGCTGATTGTGCGTGGCGAACGTAAACCCGAAGAGAATAAAAACTACGTCTACCAAGGTATTGCTGAGCGCGATTTTGAACGTAAATTCCAATTGGCCGACTATGTCAAAGTACTCGGAGCCACAATGGAAAATGGCTTGCTACACGTGGATCTTGAACGTGAAACACCTGAAGCGATGCAACCACGTAAAATTGCGATTAATGGTAAAAACTTAATTGAGAACAATTAAGTTACTGGCCACATTAAAGTAGTGAAAGAGCGCCTTTTGGCGCTCTTTTTCATGGCAGAAAGGATGAATTACTGTTGATAAGCTAATGCCACTTCTTGAGCAATAATTTGAATGCCCTTTTGCATGGCTTCATCATCTTGCACGTAGTTCATGCGCAGACACTGATGCGCGTGTTGCCAATCGTCTTGTTGACCAATAAAGAAATATTCACCCGGTACAATCAATACTCCTCTGGCTTTTAGACGTTGGTAAAGTTCCATGGTGGTTATAGGGAGCTCATCAAACCAGAGCCATAAAAAGATCGCCCCTTCTGGTTTATGGATACGAAAGCGCGGGTCGCTAATGGCTTGCTTGAGTAACTCGACTGCTCTTTGTGATTTCTGCTGGTAGAAGGGCTTGATCACATCGCGACTGAGCCTTAATAGATCGCCTTTTTCAATCATATGATGAGCAATGGCTGGGCCGATGCTGCCTGGCGCTAAGCTAATGATGCCATTCATGTTGGTTAATGCTTGGGTAATGGTTTCGTTGGCAATGACGATACCGCAGCGCACACCGGGTAAACCCAGTTTCGAAAGGCTCATGCATAAAATGGTGTTGTCATTCCAAAAGGGTTCAATCTCTTCAAAAATGATGTTGGGAAATGGAACGCCGTATGCATTGTCGATAATCAGTGGGATATTGTTCTCTCTAGCCAGCTTATCGAGCTTGTGGATCTCTTGTTCTGTGAGCACATTTCCCGTCGGATTGGTTGGACGGGAAGCACAAATGGCGGCTACCGACGAATCCACGCTCAAGGTTTCAAAATCCACGTGGTATTTGAATAAGCCATTGTCGAGTAGTTCTATTTCTGGGCGATAGGAGACAAAAATATCTTCATCTATCCCGGCATCACCATAACCAATATATTCAGGCGCTAATGGCAGTAAAATTTTCTTATGTGAACCATCAGCTTGCTGGCCAGCAAACAGATTAAATAGATAGAAAAATCCACTCTGGCTGCCATTGGTTAAGCTGATGTTCTTTTCACTGATTTCCCAGCCATAGGTTTCTTTGAGCAGTTTTGCGAGAGATTTAACGAACAGATCTTTACCTTGTGGGCCATCATAGTTGGCGAGGGCTGCGATCAGTTCACCACTGCTAAGCATGTCAGCACTGGTTTGATGAAAGTAGTCAATCATGGCGGGAATGGCGGCTGGGTTACCACCGCCGAGCATAATGGCTCCGGGAGTGCGCAGGCCATCATTGAGATCGTCCATTAACTGGGTAATACCGGAATACTGATTAAATTTTTCACCAAATTTCGAAAACTGCATTGCTGACTGCCTAATTCATTCTTGTATTTGCTTGCATAAAGGGGCATGAAACGATGCCACGCCCATCGAGTAATCCTTGAACATACCCCAATGTTTTTGCGAGTCAAAGCACTATTTTTCGCCAAATAACACACTGCGGTCAGATAAAACAAAAAGCCCAGCGGATGGCCGCTGGGCTTTGATAGATTAATTTGTGTGCCGAAATATCAGCGACTACTTTTGCAGCAGTGAAATATCAGCAATTTGTAGGAACAGATTACGCAAGTTGTTGAGCAGCGTTAAACGGTTTTGTTTTAATGCTTCATCGTCTGCCATCACCATGACATTATCAAAGAAAGCATCAACAGGTTCACGTAGTGCTGCCAGCTTGCTCAATGCTTGTTGGTAATCACCGGTAGCGAAAGCAGGTTCTAGTGCTTCGGTCATCACTTCCACTTCTTCCGCTAAGGCTTTTTCGGCCGCTTCTTGAAGAAGTGTTAGGTTGATTTCTGCAGCCAGTTCACCGTCAAATTTCGCTAAAATGTTACCGACACGCTTGTTTGCCGCCGCTAGGGCTTCAGCCGCTTCCAGTTCACGGAAGTGGGAAACCGCTTTAACACGTTTGTCAAAATCAGCGGGTTTGGTTGGACGACGAGCAAGTACCGCTTGGATGATGTCGACGCTAAAACCTTCATCTTGATACCAAGCACGGAAACGGCCAAGCATAAACTCAATTACATCGTGCTCAACGTTGTCGTTGGTAAGGCGATCACCAAACAGCGATTTCGCTTTTGCTACGAGGTCAACTAAGTCCAAGTTATAGCCGTATTCAACGATGATGCGCAGTACACCCAGTGATGCGCGACGCAGAGCAAAGGGATCCGAGCCTTTTGGTGCTTGGCCAATACCGAAGATGCCGACTATGGTGTCTAGCTTGTCTGCGATTGCCACAGCGGCGGAAACGCCATTGGTTGGCAGAGCATCGCCAGCAAAGCGTGGCATGTACTGTTCGTTTAGTGCAACGGCGACTTCTTCTGCTTCTCCGTCATGGCGAGCATAATGCATACCCATCACGCCTTGCGTGTCGGTAAATTCAAACACCATTGAGGTCATCAAATCGCATTTAGCCAGTAAGCCCGCACGTTTTGATTTTTCTACATCCGCGCCAATCTGTTCTGCAATGTAACCAGCCAGTTCAGTAATACGGTCAGTTTTATCTTTAATCGTACCCAACTGCTGCTGGAAAATCGCGGTTTCTAGTCGTGGTAGACGATCGACTAATTTGCTTTTGAGATCGGTATTAAAGAAGAATTCCGCGTCCGCTAAGCGTGGACGAACGACTTTCTCGTTGCCTTCGATAACATGGCGAGGCTCTTTCGACTCGATGTTAGAGACGAAAATAAAGTTAGGCAGCAATTGCTTATTCGCGTCGCTCATCTGATGAGAATAAACCGGGAAGTATTTTTGGTCACCTTTCATGGTGTAAACCAAAGCTTCTGACGGTACTTTAAGGAATTTTTCTTCAAATTTCGCCGTCAGCACCACTGGCCATTCAACCAGTGAGGTCACTTCTTCAACCAAGTCATCGTCAAGATCGGCAACACCGCCAACCTGTAGCGCTGCTTTTTGTGCATCCGCAATAATTATCGCTTTACGCGCATCGTAATCGGCGATCACTTTACCGCGCTGTTCTAAAATCGCTGGGTATTGTTCTGCTGAATCGATGGTGAACTCTTTTTCGCCCATAAAGCGGTGACCACGAATGGTGCGCGCAGAAGCTACGCCTAAGATCTCACCTTCGATCAGTTCATCACCCATCAAAATAGTCAGAGTTTTTACTGGGCGGATAAATTGTGTTTCTTTATCACCCCAGCGCATGGGTTTGGCGATAGGCAAGTTTGCTAACGCTTTGGCGGCAAGTTCAACCACAATGGCTTTGGCATCTTGGCCTTTGACTTCCTGTTTGAACAGTAGCCATTCACCTTGTTCTGTTGTTAGGCGATCCGCTTGCTCAACAGTAATGCCGTTACCACGCGCCCAGCCTTGTGCTGCTTTGGTTGGATTGCCATCGGCATCAAAAGCAACAGAAATAGCGGGGCCACGTTTTTCGACCACTTTATCCGCTTGACCTTGGGCCAAGTTGGTCACTTTCAGTGCTAAACGGCGAGGGGTTGCAAACCATTTGATGCCTTCGTGTGCCAGTTCAGCGGTTTTCAATTCTGCGGCAAAGTTAGCCGCAAACGCTTCAGCCAAAGTGCGAAGTTGTTTTGGTGGTAGCTCTTCTGTGCCTAATTCAATTAGAAATTCTTTTGCCATCTTATTTGTCCTCACCCTTTTTACACATAGGGAAGCCGAGTGCTTCACGAGATGCGTAGTACGCTTCTGCAACCGCTTTGGTCAGGTTACGGATGCGTAGGATGTAACGTTGACGTTCTGTCACCGAAATCGCTTTACGCGCGTCCAATAGGTTAAAGGCATGGCCCGCTTTCAAAATACGCTCATAGGCAGGAAGTGGCAGCGGTTTTTCTAGTTCAAGTAGATGCTTACACTCTTTTTCGCACTGGTCGAAGAAAGTGAAAAGAAAATCGACATCCGCGTGTTCGAAGTTGTAAGTGGATTGTTCGACTTCATTTTGATGGTAAATGTCACCATAGGTGACTTTACCTAATGGGCCATCTGTCCAGACTAAGTCATACACTGAATCCACGCCTTGAATATACATGGCAAGACGTTCAATACCGTAAGTGATTTCGCCGGTGACAGGCTTGCACTCAAGGCCACCGACTTGTTGGAAGTAAGTAAATTGAGTTACTTCCATACCGTTTAGCCACACTTCCCAGCCAAGACCCCAAGCACCTAAGGTTGGGTTTTCCCAGTTATCTTCCACGAAACGAATATCGTGTACTAGTGGGTCAACACCGAGCACCTCTAAAGACCCTAAATACAACTCTTGAATGTTGTCTGGTGAAGGTTTGATGATGACTTGGAATTGGTAATAGTGTTGCAGGCGGTTTGGGTTTTCACCATAACGACCGTCCGTTGGACGACGAGAGGGTTGAACATACGCCGTTGCAATGGGCTCTGGGCCTAAAGCTCGCAGGCATGTCATTGGGTGAGAGGTTCCTGCACCAACTTCCATGTCTAATGGTTGAACAATGGTACAGCCTTGTTGGGCCCAATAATCCTGCAGCGCGAGGATCATACCCTGAAAGGTTTTGATATCGTATTTTTGCATAGTCAGGTTCGCGCGATTCTTCTGTCTGAATGGATGAAAATAACGAACAAGTATACCCAGATATTCGCTCAGCGAGTAGGGGTAATCTTGCTTAATTAATGGTCGAAAATCCGTTTTGGTCGAATTTATCGCATCGATTGTGCCAAATTCCTGCACATGAACGATTTTGACTTATTTCTAACTTGAGATTTTCACTCGGCCTGATTAGAATTGCGCCGTCTTTGGGGAGTAGCTTACCAGTGAGATTTCTTATCTTAACGGTTCGTTCGTCAACATAATTGGTGCCAAATCACCGTGGCGTTCGAGGCTAAAGTCATTTTAGCTTAGCAAGACCTTAGACAAACATCACAAACCGGGGTGGGGAGTGGCGTTTGTCTATGGTTATTATAATTATCCCGCCCCATTGAGCCTGTCGTGAGCGTATTAGCTATTTCAATTACTACCGTCGCCTTAGCTGAAATTGGCGATAAAACCCAACTGCTTTCTCTGCTGCTAGCCAGTCGTTATCGTAAACCTTTGCCTATTATTGCCGCCATTTTTGTCGCAACGATGGTTAACCATGCACTCGCTGCTTGGCTGGGCGTGGTCGTTGCCGATTACCTGTCACCAGAAATCCTTAAATGGGTGTTGGTCGCCAGCTTCCTTGCCATGGCGGGTTGGGTATTAATTCCAGACAAACTCGACGGTGATGAAAAGATTACCAATCGAGGTCCTTTTGTCGCCAGTTTTATTGCTTTTTTTGTCGCTGAAATTGGCGATAAAACCCAAATAGCAACGTCTATTCTTGGTGCGCAGTATGCGGATGCTCTACTGTGGGTGGTGCTCGGAACGACAATTGGTATGTTGCTGGCTAACGTACCTGTGGTGCTGATTGGTAAATTATCCGCCGATAAAATGCCGCTAGGACTTATTCGTAAAATCACGGCGGTACTCTTTTTGATATTAGCGATCGGCGCGGCGATTTGGTAATTCCAATCGATTAGATGATTGGGCGAGTGAGCGTGACACAATTTATTACTCAACTTGTCGCCCAACGTCTACGGTTGCGTGATGAGTGACAAATTTATGCCATACTGGTCATGTTACTGTAGTGCTAGATGATGCAAGTCTAAGAGGGAATGCATATGCTGACACGTTATATGGGAATGACCGCCAAGAGCCAAAGTTACTTGTTTACGTTCGGTTTTGTGCTGACGTTGTTGGGTATGGCGTTGACGGAAATGTGGCTACCCATGGTGGCCGGCGCAATCATATTGTGTGGCTTAATGGTGGAATCTTGGATCCGAGTTGCGCACATTATCCCGATGCACGATGAAATTCGAACCCTGCAAAAGCAGATAACAAAACTGCAATCAGAGATCCGCACCATCGAGTTTAATGAGTAGTGTGCAGCGCAATGAATCAATGAATCAATAGCAAAAGGCGGCCTTTTTGAGGTCGCCTTTTCTTTTGCGTACGCATTACTTAGATCGAGGCTTAACTCAATCCTTTCTTAATCAAATAGAGATAGGGCAATGTGTCCACTTTCTCCGCAATTAACTGATGATCCATAAAGCGGCAAAAACTGGGAATGTCTCGAGTGGTTGACGGGTCATCGGCTTTCACTAGTAAAATTTCGCCATCTTGCATGGTTCGAATGGTTTTTCTGACCATCATTACAGGCTCGGGACAGCGCAATCCTTCGGCTTCGAGTGTTTGTGTGGCAAGTGCCGGATCAAATGTCATATTCAAACCTAATCGATGTTATCGCAAGGCGTAGATAATACTGGCGAGGAAAAAATATTCAATAACCACTTGGCAAAGTGATCTTTTTGTTTTAACTTACTTAACAAGTTGATAACAATTTAGTGAGGCACTTATGTTAACAGCGCTTGATAGGTTAACCATTTATTCGGTTCTCTGCTTTATCTCATTTTGTGCCTTAGTGATGCGAACGCCTGCAGAAACGTCATGGATGCCACTTTTTGGTGTCAGTGCGTCACTGGTTGGGATCTGGCTTGAGATGCATCTTTGGAAAGGCATCTCAGAAGAGCAGAATCACTAATCCATCACATATTGATCAACGCATTGCACTAATACGACACGTAACACATTCCGACACTATCCCCATTTTCTTGGGCTTCCCCGCTGAAAGGCGGGATTTTTTTTGCCTAACGCGTACACTGAGCCTATTTACCAATGACAAAAGTGGGGTTATTGCATGGAGTTGGAAGATATCTATCGTCGCGATCTGAATTTATTGATTGCACTGAGAGTGTTGATAGAAGAGAGCAGTGTCAGTAAAGCGGCCCAGCGTTTAAATCTTAGCCAGTCAGCCATGAGCCGTGTATTAGGTCGGTTACGTGATCTGCTCAATGATCCTCTTTTTACGCGCCAAGGTCAGCATCTCATTCCGACTGAAAAAGCGCTGGAGCTTAATCGCGCCTTAGGCGAGCCATTGGAGTCTCTACGTCAAATCCTTTCACCTATTGAATTTGACCCCCAGCAATGTGAACAAACCTTCACCATTGCCACGACAGATTACGCAATGCAGACCATCTTACCGTTTGCTTTACCAAGGATATATCAAGAGGCACCAAACGTGTCGTTTGAGTTTTTACCTTTGCAGCATGATAGGTTGGCCGATCAACTGACTTATGAAGGAGCTGATTTAGCGATTTGTCGCCCAACGTCGCCAGTAGCACCGTTGATGAGTGAGGTGCTTGGGCGAGTCGGTGTGCTTTGTTTGCTCTCCCAACACCATCCGTTGGCGAATCGGCAGATCTCTTTAGCGGATTACCTGACATACCCTCATGCGATGATTGCGATCAGTGATGGTGTTAATGCCTTAATTGAACAAGCATTAAGTGGGCAGCCTAAACGGAAAATGGTGCTCAGAGCCTATCATTTAGAAGCTGCGCTAGCGATTGTTGATACCATGCCATTGATTATTACGGTGCCTGCGGATCTGGCCTATTTAGTGGCAGAACGTTACGCATTAGTGGTGAAGCTGTTACCGTTTCAGTTTACGCCGTTTGACTACTCTATGATTTGGCACTCGCGATGTGAGCATTCTCCTGCCCAAGAATGGTTAAGGCAGATCGTCAAACAAGAGTGCAGCCGGTTGATTGCTAAGCGTATTGAAGAGATGCAGTTAGAGGGATAAAAATCATCAAGCTTTGAGTAAGACCAAAGCTTGATGAATGAATGGTTTAAAGCTTAATCACCACGCGACCAGTCACTTGACCATTGGTGATCGTTTCAGCGTACTGCGCTGTTTGTTCGAGGGTGATTTCCTCACACGCTTGCTCAAAGTAGCTTGCAGGTAGCAGTTTCGCTAAGCTTTCCCATGCTGCCATGCGTTTTTCTAGCGGGCAAGAGACGGAGTCGACACCTTGCAGGCGTACATTGCGCAAAATGAACGGCATGACGGTGGTGGGTAAATCAAAACCACCCGCTAAACCACACGCGGCAACTGTGCTGTTGTAGTCCATTTGGGCTAACACTTTGGCTAACATTTTGCTGCCTACTGTATCGACCGCGCCAGCCCAAATCTGTTTTTCCAGCGGACGAGCTGGCTCTTCAAATTCGCTGCGATCAATAACGCGGCTTGCTCCTAGTTTTTCTAGCAGTGGACCATTTTGTTCAACACGACCAGTTACCGCAGCAACTGTATAACCTAGCTTAGCTAATAGTGTTACAGCAACTGAACCCACGCCGCCACTGGCACCCGTCACCAATATTTCACCCTTTTCCGGTTGAATACCCGCATCTAAAATGGCTTGCACGCAAAGCATGGCGGTAAAGCCAGCAGTGCCAATCATCATCGCTTTTTTGCTATCAAGGCCGTGCGCGAGTGGCACTAACCAATCGGCTTTCAAGCGTGCTTTTTGCGCCATACCACCCCAATGGTTTTCACCCACTCCCCAACCGGTTAGTACAACTTTATCACCGGTTTGGTAGCGAGTATCTTGGGATTCAAGTACGGTTCCCGCAAGATCAATGCCCGGTACCATAGGGAAATTGCGAATGATTTTGCCTTTACCTGTAATGGCTAAACCATCTTTGTAATTCAATGATGAGTAATCGACCGCGACTAAAACTTCACCTTGCGGTAATTGTGATTCGTCGATTTGTTCAATGGTGGCAACTGTGTTTTTTTCTTGTTGATTAAGGATTAACGCTTTAAACATTCGGATCTCCAGATTGGCACAGCAAGCATAAGATGTCGCTAAGTGTAGTACTGAATTAACTATGACTAAAATGAAACTTTAGCATTGGTTCTATGCGTATTATGCATCACTCATAAAAAATGCCAGTCGTGGGACTGGCATTGAGCTTTAGGATAAGAAGAACTGGTATGAAGGATTGTCCGTCTCATCTTTGCATTGGTAACCCAATTCTCTAAGGTGAGCGGAGAAGCGGTTTAAATCGCTCTCTTCGAGTTCAAAACCACACAATACGCGGCCATAATCGGCGCCATGATTGCGGTAATTAAACAAGCTAATGTTCCAGTGTGTGCCAAGCGTGCTGAGAAATTTCAGCAGAGCGCCCGGATATTCCGGAAATTCGAAGCTGTATAATCGCTCTTTTAGCGGCTTAGAGGGTTTGCCTCCAATCATATAACGGACATGCAGTTTGGCCATTTCATCATCCGATAGATCCACCACAGGGTAGCCACCTTGGCGTAAATCGTGAATGATGTTGTCGAGCTCTTCTTGCCCACTTAACAGGCGTACACCGACGAAAATGTTGGCCAGCTTGTCATCGTTATAGCGATAGTTGAACTCGGTGACCGCGCGACCGCCAATGATATTACAAAACTCAAAAAACGCGCCTTGACGTTCAGGTATGGTCACCGCCAAAAGCCCTTCACGTTTTTCGCCTAGCTCACATCGCTCCGACACGTAACGCAAGCCGTGGAAATTGGTGTTAGCCCCTGAAAGTACGGTGCCTAACTGTTTATCCACCAGCTTATGTTTTTCCGCGAATTTCTTCAGACCAGCCAGAGCAAGCGCTCCAGAAGGTTCGGCAATCGCACGCGTGTCTTCGAAGATATCTTTAACCGCCGAGCAGATTTCATCGCTTGATACCGTGATGTGGCCATCAATGTATTGCTGACACAAACGGAAGGTTTCATCACCAATACGTTTTACCGCGACACCGTCGGCAAACATGCTGACTTGGTCAAGCACCACGGGTTTACCTGCCTCGAGTGCTGCTTTTAAACAAGCAGAATCTTCAGGTTCAACCGCAATGACTTTGATTTCTGGCATCAGCTGTTTGATGAGCACCGCGACCCCAGCGGCTAAACCGCCACCGCCGACCGGTACAAAAATGTAATCAAGGTGGCCATTTTGTTGCAGCATTTCCATGCCAATCGTGCCTTGCCCTGCAATGACCAGTGGGTGATCGAACGGTGGGACAAACGTATAACCTTGCTCGTGAGCCAAGCGTTCCGCTTCGGCTTTGGCTTCATCAAAGTTGTTGCCATGCAAAATCACCAAACCGCCAAAACCGCGCACCGCTTCGACTTTGATATCAGGGGTAGTTTTAGGCATCACAATGGTGGTTTTAATGCCTAATTTTGTTCCCGATAGAGCCATTCCCTGCGCGTGGTTGCCTGCTGACGCGGCAATCACCCCAGCTTGTTTTTGCACCTCAGATAAACTCGACACCATATTATAAGCGCCGCGTAATTTAAAAGAGTGCACAGGCTGGCGATCTTCACGCTTGAGCTGAACGCGATTTTTGATGCGCGCCGATAAGCGAGGCATATCCTGCAGTGGCGTCACCGTTGCGACGTCATACACGGGGGCGCGCAGGATCTGGCGCAGATAATCTGCGCCAGTTTGAGTTGCGTTACCTGAGTCGCTCATCCGCTAGCCCTCTAGCTTAGATTTGTCTCGAACAGCCCCTTTATCAGCGCTGGTGGCCATACTGGCGTAGGCTTTCAATGCCAAAGAGACTTCACGCTGGCGATTGACAGGTTTCCAACCGAGCTGGTCTTGTTTTACGCGGCGCTCAGCCAGTTCAGCTTCTGAAACGTTGAGCGTAATGGAGCGGTTTGGAATATCGATGGCGATAATATCCCCAGAGTTCACCAAACCTATCGTTCCGCCGTTTGCAGCTTCTGGAGAAACGTGACCAATTGATAAACCGGAAGTCCCCCCAGAGAAACGACCGTCAGTCAGTAGCGCGCACTCTTTGCCTAGCCCCATTGATTTGAGGTACGTGGTTGGGTAAAGCATTTCTTGCATACCCGGGCCGCCTTTCGGGCCTTCATAGCGGATGACGACAACATCACCGGCCTTCACTTTACCGCCTAAAATACCTTCAACGGCACTTTCTTGGCTTTCAAAGACCACGGCTGGGCCTGCAAATTTCAGGCTACCTTCATCAACCCCTGCTGTTTTTACAATACAGCCGTCAACAGCAATGTTGCCTGATAGCACTGCTAGGCCACCATCTTGGCTAAAAGCATGCTCTTTGGTACGAATACAGCCTTCTTTGCGATCGTCATCGAGGCGATCCCATCGGCATTGTTGTGAGAAGGCTTTAGTGGTACGAATACCCGCAGGACCGGCACGGAAAAAGGTTAAGACGTCTTCATCTTGCGTTTGCATGATGTCGTATTGAGCCAGCTGCTCTTTCATCGACAAACCCAACACGGTGCGAGTTTGATTGTTGATGAGACCGGCGCGATCCAGTTCACCAAGAATCGCCATCACGCCACCCGCGCGGTGTACATCTTCCATATGATATTTTTGAGTCGATGGCGCGACTTTACACAGATGAGGTACGCGGCGTGACATGCGGTCGATATCACTCATGTCAAAATCGATTTCACCTTCTTGAGCGCCTGCTAATAGGTGCAATACCGTGTTGGTTGAGCCGCCCATGGCAATATCGAGCGCCATCGCATTTTCGAACGCGGCTTTGTTGGCAATATTACGCGGTAAGGCGGATGCATCATCTTGCTCGTAATAACGCTTGGTTAATTCAACAATGCGTTTACCTGCGTTGATGAAGAGCGCCTCACGATCGGCATGCGTGGCCAACATCGAACCATTACCTGGTTGAGAAAGCCCCAACGCTTCGGTGAGACAGTTCATCGAGTTGGCGGTAAACATGCCAGAACAAGAACCACAGGTTGGGCAGGCCGAGCGTTCAATTTGTTCACTTTGTGCATCGGAGACTTTAGGGTCAGCGCCTTGGATCATCGCATCGACTAAATCGAGTTTGATGATTTGATCAGAAAGCTTGGTTTTACCCGCTTCCATTGGCCCGCCAGAAACAAAGATGACGGGAATATTAATGCGCAGTGCCGCCATCATCATCCCAGGGGTGATTTTGTCGCAGTTGGAAATGCAGACCATCGCGTCAGCGCAGTGCGCATTAACCATGTACTCGACAGAGTCTGCGATCAACTCGCGTGAGGGCAGTGAGTACAGCATGCCGCCATGCCCCATGGCGATACCATCATCTACCGCGATGGTATTAAATTCTTTGGCGATGCCGCCGGCTTTTTCGATTTCACCCGCAACCAATTGACCCATATCTTTGAGGTGCACGTGGCCCGGTACGAATTGAGTGAACGAGTTAACCACCGCAATAATCGGCTTACCGAAATCTTCATCTTTGACGCCAGTGGCGCGCCATAATGCGCGCGCTCCAGCCATATTACGTCCGTGTGTCGTTGTTGCGGATCTATACTTTGGCATTGTCTATCGTCCTCTATTACTTCGGTTGTGGGTACACGTAATCCAACCAGCCCCACTTGTCTTCAGTGGTGCCGTTAAATAGGCCAAAGTAAGCTTCTTGCATCACTTTCGTGATTGGCCCACGTTTACCCTCTCCAACCGTAATTTGGTCTACGCTCCGTACAGGGACGATTTCGGCGGCGGTGCCAGTCATAAAAATTTCGTCAGCAAGGTAGAGTGCTTCACGCGCAATGTTCACTTCACGCACTTCGTAACCCATTTCTTTAGCCAGCGTCATGATCGAATCACGCGTGATACCCGGCAAGATGGAGCTGGTGGTTGGTGGCGTGAGCAGCACACCGTTTTTGATGACGAAAATGTTTTCGCCTGCACCTTCAGATAAATAACCATCCACGCTTAAGGCGATACCTTCGGCATAGCCATGACGACGAGCTTCACCACCGACAAGCAGAGACGATAAATAGTTACCACCCGCTTTGGCTGCGGTTGGAATGGTGTTTGGCGCAGCGCGATGCCAGCTAGAAACCATCGCATCCACACCATTTTCTAGCGCTTCATCACCTAAGTAAGCACCCCAAGGGAAGGCGGCAATGATTAACTCCATTTCAGTGTTCACTGGGGGGCAAACGCCAAGGCCGACGTTGCCAACAAAGCCAAGTGGGCGAATGTAGGCTGAATCCAGTTTATTGACGCGCAATGTTTCACGTGTCGCTTCCATGATCTCTTCTATCGTATAGGGGATAGGGAAACGGTAAATTTTTGCTGAATCTTTTAGGCGTTGAGCGTGCTCTTTATGACGGAAGACGATTGGACCTTTAGGAGTGTTATAACAACGCACACCTTCAAACACCGAGGTGCCGTAGTGCATTGCGTGTGTCAGTACATGAACGTTTGCATTTGCCCACGGAACCATTTCACCGTTGAACCAAATGTAATCTGCAGTTTTTGTTGCCATTTATTGCCTTCCTTATGCACAAATCTTTTGTTGTAAATTGTTATTCGGTAGTTCGTTATTTTTTATTGGGGTGACATCGACACTGCGAATATCCCATAATTTTTCAATTTGATTGATCAGTGTGCTGATGGGGCGATCACTATCAACAATGATTTCAACACTGGCGACTTTGCTGGAATGATTTTGCGTTGCGGCCACTTGTTTTATCACAAAACCACGGTGGCGAATCACGCGCAGAACACGCTCTAATAGCACCGGTTTATCATCGGCTTTGATGTCTAATAGGTATCTATCCATTAGGTGTTCTCCAACATATCACTATTTGAGGCGCCCGGTGGTACAAGCGGCCATACGTTTTCTTCTTCATCAATCAAAACGTGAAGCAGATAAGCTGTTTTGCTGGCCAGCATTTCTTTAAGTGCCGGTTCAACTTCTTCTTTTTTGGTGATGGTTTTGCCAGGAATATCGAACGCCTTAGCTAGCATCACGAAATCTGGGTTGTCATCCAAAATCGTTTCACTATGGCGGCCATCAAAGAACAGCGATTGCCATTGGCGCACCATACCCAAACGGTGGTTGTTCAGTAGTACCATCTTGACCGGGATTTGGCGGCGCTTGAGCGTACCAAGTTCTTGAACATTCATCATGAACGAGCCATCCCCAGAAATGAGAATGGATTGATCATCTGGGCGAGCAACGGCAGCGCCCATTGAGGCGGGCAACCCAAAGCCCATAGTTCCAAGGCCTGCTGAGGTGATGAAGTTCTGTGGAGCACGCGGCTGAATGTGCTGCGCGGCCCACATTTGATGTTGGCCAACGTCGGTTGAGACGATGGCTGAATCGGGCATCATGTCGGACAGTTGTTTGAGTAACAATGGTGCAAAAATGAGATCGCCCGGGTGGTCATAGCGCCACTTAAAGCCACTGCGCAAACTTTCACTGTGGTGAACCCACGGTGCGATATCACGCGTCAGTTCCAGTTGTGGAAGAATGAGATTGATGTCACCACGTAGTGACGCATTGGCGATCCGGAGTTTATTAAACTCGGCCGCATCGATATCGATATGAATCACTTTGGCGTGTGGTGCAAAAGTATCCAGTTTTCCCGTTACTCGGTCATCAAAGCGCGCTCCAACCACAATCAACAAATCACACTCTTGAACGACCAAGTTTGCCGCCTTAGTCCCGTGCATACCAAGCATGCCAAGGTAATGCGGGTCATGGCGCTCAATCGTGCCCAAGCCTTTTAAAGTGCTTACTGATGGCATCGGATTGAGGCGTAAAAACTCGCGTACGGAATCGGTCGCTTTGGCCAGTTGAACGCCACCGCCAACATACAATACAGGACGAGAGCTTTGTGAAAGCAGTTGTTGCGCTGCGTGAAGCTGCTCTTGGCTGGCAACTGGCATGGCTGGCGCAGTGAATGCAGGTAGCTCAGTCACGGGGGTTTTTGCCAGTTGTACATCTTTAGCGATATCCACAATCACCGGGCCGGGGCGACCCGCTTTTGCTACCTCAAAGGCTTCGGCAAGGGTGGGTGCGAGATCGTGGATATCGGTAACGAGGTAGCTGTGTTTGGTGCAAGAGAGTGACATACCAATCACGTCCATCTCTTGAAAAGCATCGGTACCAATGTGTGAGCTTGCGACTTGGCCGGTGATGGCGACAAGGGGGATTGAGTCAAGAAATGCATCGGCAAGACCGGTGACCAAATTGGTCGCTCCTGGTCCTGAGGTGGCCATGCACACCGCGACATTTTGTGTCGAGCGCGCCATGCCAATCGCCGCCATGGCTGCACCTTGTTCGTGGCGACAGAGGATGTGTTCTACACCGCCATCGTATAATGCATCATAGATTGGCATGATAGCACCGCCGGGATAACCAAAAACGGTTTTGATTCCCTGCTGCTTTAATGCGGCTACAACCAGTTGTGCTCCTGTCATCGTAACCCTCCCAAACTGTGTATGGCACAGTAAACCATGTTGTGTTTGCACTTCATGTGCGCTCCCATTCTTCCTGCCATATCGGGTTGGATAATCGCCAACCAGTATGAACTTTTTAGTTTAATAGTTGT
This sequence comes from Vibrio sp. V04_P4A5T148, assembly GCF_963875605.1. Classification (NCBI taxonomy): domain Bacteria; kingdom Pseudomonadati; phylum Pseudomonadota; class Gammaproteobacteria; order Vibrionales; family Vibrionaceae; genus Vibrio; species Vibrio sp. V04_P4A5T148. The sequence goes on along the minus strand of NZ_CAWNMS010000017.1, from coordinate 23,533 downwards.
AAAAAAACCCCCGGACTTTTCAGTGCGGGGGTCTTTTGAATCTGGTGGTTATTTTGCGCCCACTAGCCCCCGCGCGGAATCAATAATGACCACGATAATCAGGCTTAGCAGTAGGTTAATGTGAGCGTTCAAATTCATCACTTAATTCTTAAAATAGTTGGCGTAATATCTTACGAAATTGTTTGCGTCTCTAGTGGTAACACACAATTCCGTTAAATGACAAGCAAAAACTCATTCTTTTTTCACATTCTTTCAGCATCACAACAAGCTATATAACAATCTCTCGTGTGCAAATAAGGGCGCAGAAACAGAACGAACACTTTTTAAACAACCACAAAGGAATGAAATGGGACTCGCAATTATTCACAGCCGAGCCAGTGTTGGCGTGCAAGCACCGACAGTGACAGTTGAAGTGCATATTAGCAATGGTATGCCCGGTTTTACGTTGGTCGGCTTGCCAGAAACGACGGTCAAAGAGTCTCGTGATCGCGTGCGCAGCGCTATCATTAATTCCCGCTTTGAGTTTCCCGCCAAGCGTATTACGGTCAATCTAGCCCCTGCGGATCTCCCCAAAGAGGGTGGTCGATTTGATTTACCGATCGCGTTGGGTATTTTGGCGGCCTCACAGCAGATAGCGCTAACGAAGTTAGATGGGTATGAGTTTATTGGTGAATTAGCCTTATCTGGTGAGTTGCGTCCTGTTAAAGGTGTATTACCCGCCGCTTTAGCTGCGAATCGAGCCAAGCGCTGTTTGGTGGTGCCTCATGGTAATGGTGATCAAGCCGCGTTAGTGGCAAAGGATCAGCATAAATCGGCGCAAACGCTGCTTGAGGTGTGCGCTGATTTGTGTGGCCAGCAAACCCTCTCTCTTTTTCAAACCGAACCTAAACCATGCCGAGCGAAAAATACTCGCGATCTGCAAGATATCATTGGTCAACAGCAAGGAAAGCGAGCGTTAGAAATCGCAGCTGCGGGCAACCATAACCTGCTTTTTCTCGGTCCACCCGGAACGGGTAAAACCATGCTTGCCTCTCGGTTGTGTGATTTATTACCAGAAATGAATGAAGATGAAGCGATGGAAACTGCTTCGGTTGCTTCTCTGACTCCACAAGACATTAACCAGCACAACTGGAAGCAAAGGCCATTTCGCTCGCCGCATCATTCCAGTTCAATGGCGGCGCTGGTCGGTGGCGGTTCTATTCCGAGGCCGGGGGAAATTTCTTTGGCACACAATGGGTTATTGTTTCTTGATGAAATGCCGGAATTTGAACGAAAAGTGCTCGACTCATTGCGTGAGCCATTAGAGTCAGGTGAAATTATTATTTCAAGAGCGCAAGGCAAAACGCGTTTTCCAGCTCGCTTTCAATTAGTGGGGGCGTTGAACCCCAGCCCAACCGGCTATTACGAAGGCACGCAAGCCAGAGCCAACCCGCAGAGTATTTTGCGCTATTTGGGACGCTTATCGGGGCCACTGCTTGATCGTTTTGACATGTCGATAGAAATCCCCTCGCTTCCCAAAGGGATGTTGGCAAATGGCGGCGAAAGAGGTGAAGCAACGGCTGTGGTTAAAGAAAGAGTGCTGATTGCTCGTGAACGGATGGTGATTCGTAATGGCAAGGTTAATGCTTTGTTGGGGAGCCGAGAAATTGAACAGTATTGCCCTTTAACTAAGGCTGACGCCGAATTTTTGGAAAATGCACTGCACCGCCTAGGGCTCTCCATCCGCGCGTATCATCGCATTATCAAAGTGGCACGTACGATTGCTGATTTAGAAGGGGCCGAGCAGATTGCTAAGCCCCATTTAGCGGAAGCGCTCGGCTATCGAGCGATGGACCGCTTGTTGAAACAACTGACCGCACAAGCGGTGTAATGAACTTAAAATTGGTAATTTAACCCTAGCGCTGTAAAGAGAGACGATTCGTCGTAAAACGAGAGGTTTGAGCTCGATTGGTTATAACCGGCTAAAGCGATTAATGACCAATCATCCCAATCCATAAATTGGCTGTATTCGTACGCGAAGAATAGGCTCAGTTCATCGTCATTACGCACAGTGTGATTAAACAGTGAATTTCCACCTTGATAGTCGCGCTTGGTATAACCAGCGGTCAGCGCCAGTTTATGGCGATTGATAAACGTGAAGTAGGAGAGATCGGCGGCGTAAGAGTGATGAGTATTGGCGTCGCCATCCGCTTGGTGGTTGATATAAGTGATGGAGGGCTGTAACAAACTGGTTGGGCTCAGAGAGTAACGGTACTGCCCTTTTAGGTAGTAACTTTTACCATCACGAGCCAGTTCAGGGCTTGGAAACTGATCGTTGTCGATCTCTTTGGTCGCGTAAGCGACATCGATAGTCCATGGGCTGCCTTGAATACTATTGAATGTTAATCGGTAGGCATTTCCTGACTCATCGGTTTCTTGGCGCTGACTGTTTAGTTGGTAAGGGTTAGCCCAGGTTTTTCCAGACATCACGGTCGGCAAAAAAGCCACATCAACCACGGTACCTGTCTCCATCTCATATTGATAGCCCAGCTGAAGCGCTAAAGTACCGACGGCAATATCATCACGTGAGGTGCCTAGATAAACCTGTTGTTGACGCTTGTCCCCGAAGGTGTAAGCAAGGTTACCCAAAGGCCCAACGGCAAAGTTTGACTGCCGGCTACTCTTTGTTTCGAGTGATGTAATACGCTCATCTCCACCCGTATCAAATGATGATTGGGAAGATGCAAAAATAGTATTAATGGCAATCTCACCACTTAAACCTGTTTCTGGAGCCAGTTCGGCAGATACATGAAAAGCCAGAGCGCTAGCAAGCGTCATGGACAGGTATTTATTCATTAGGAGTTTCCATACTTTGATTCAATAGTGGTTAAGTATATGAATAAACTTGGATGACGACACGATAAAACTAATCTGACCGTTTTATGAATGAAGGGTGAGCTTTGTCTTAGGCATACACAGTTTTGTGCTGCGATGGCTTGTGTTTCAAGATTGGTTGTATGAGAAAGCGCTGCAAGGTTGAACTTGATTAAGTAAAAATGAGGAGCCGTTGTGCTCCTCATTTGGGAATGATTACTTGGTCAGTAGGTAATTGACCAGTTCGAAGTATTCATTGGTCGATTTAACACCTTGTCCCTGCACCAAATAATGATTGTTAACCACGACAGCAGGCACACCTGAAAGGCCGCTTTCTTGGAACTGTTTGTCAAAGCGGCGCACCATTGAATCGACGGCAAAACCATTAAAGGCGGCATCAAATTTTGCTACATCAATACCTTCGTCTAGGAAGATTTGGCGTAGATCCGCATCATCTCTTGGTGGTTTACGCATCGTGTGGATGCGGTTAAACATCACGGGCACCATTTTGTCTTCAACTTTGAGGGCAAGCATGGTGGCGTAAGCTTTACTCATTGATTTACCCATAGAGCCACCCATAAAAGAAACATGGTTTTTCTGCAGAGTAACCCCTTGTGGGAGCTGCTTTTTCAGTTGGGCGATGATCGGCTCAAAGGTATTGCAGTGTGGGCAGTAAAAGGAGAAAAACTCCGTCACGGTTGGATTTTTAGAGGGTTCAAGATCAAGCACTTTATAATGCTCACCTTCTTTAAATTGGGCTGCATGAGCCGATAAGCTCAGCAGTAAGGTTGCAACCAGTGCAAAAAGCTTTTTCATTGTGTACTCCATTTATTGCTTCAAGGTGACTTACCATTGTGGCATTAGTGAGAGCGTAGGCTCGTCTAATGCTGCTATTTGTTCTTTAAACGCAAGCACTTGGCTTTCCCAATATTTAGGGTCATTAAACCAAGGGAAGGCGAGTGGAAAAGCAGGGTCCTGCCATCGTTTGGCCAACCATGCCATGTAATGCACCATTCGTAGACCGCGTAACGGTTCAATTAGTTTCAATTCGGCTGGATTAAAATCGTGAAACTCTTGATACGACTCTAAGATAATGTCCAACTGCATTCGCTTATCTTGCAATTCGCCATTGAGTAGCATCCACAAATCCTGTACTGCTGGTCCATTGCGAGCATCGTCTAAATCGACAAACATAGGCCCATCTCGCCACAAAATATTGCCTGGATGGCAATCACCATGCAAGCGGATGGCCGCGGATTTTGCTGGCCATTGCTGTTCAATTTTGTTGATCAATAACGATAAGTCACTGAAAAAGGTATTTTGCAAGTGCTGAGGTATAAAGGACGCATTTTCCAATAGCTGTTTGGGTTGATAAAGATACTCATCTAAGCTGATGGTCGGGCGATGAACAAATGTACGAGTGGCACTTATGTGATGAATGCGTCCAAGAAATCGGCCCACGCCTTCTAATTGGTCCATATTGTCCACTTCAAACTGCCGCCCACCCACACTGTTAAACAGCGCGAAATGATAGCCCTGATAGTGATGTAAGGTTGCACCGTTGATGAGTAATGGCTCAGCAATCGGAATTTCCGCCGCGTACAGCTCGCGTGTGAAATCGTGCTCCTCTTGAATTTGCTCAACACTCCAGCGCTGAGGTCGATAGAATTTCACCACATAGCGTTGGCGTTCTTCATCGATGAATTGATAAACGCGGTTTTCGTAACTGTTGAGTGCCAGAAATCCTGATTCAGCACGAATGCCGATGCTTTCTAAGGCATACCACATGGTATCAGGGGTGAGTGCATCAAAATGGAAAGAAGCTTTGGTCATGATTAAAAAGGGCCCATTACTGAGCCCTTTTCCATTCGTTACGAAGTTAGAGTTTATTAATAAACCGGCTCTCAACTTCTATCGTGAATTGGTTACTGTCCGTGAGTATAAACTGAATCGTCGCTATAGGAGAGCTGAGTTTGTCAGGAGCGACGCCAAGGCTGGTTGGTAGGTTCAATACCTCTCCTGGTTTGACTTGAATGGTTTGTTTACCATACCAAGAGACGTCCGATAGTCCTTTCACGTCAAGCTTATACTCTTGCGTTTGCTGAGTTTTGTTGATGACTTTCAAGGTGTAAGTGTTCTCAATTTCACCATTGCTGTTGGTTTTAAATAGCTGGTTTCTATCACGCAATACACTTAAGCCGACCGGATCAACGCTGGCTACTTGAGCGATGAATAAGCCAAACATCACCAGCAGTACCGTGCCATAACCGAGCAATTTAGGCCTGAGTATTTTGGTGTGGTGGCCGGAGAGGCGGTGCTCCGTGGTATAGCTGATGAGCCCTTTTTCATAGCCCATACGTTCCATCGTGGTATCGCACGAATCAATACAAGCGCCGCAGTTAATGCATTCGTACTGCAAGCCATCACGAATATCGATGCCAGTCGGACACACTTGTACGCACAAATCACAATCAATGCAGTCACCTAAACCGAGTGCTTTGTGATCGGCTTTACGAGCGCGTGGCCCGCGAGTTTCACCGCGTTTGCTGTCATAGCCAACAATAAAGGTATCTTTGTCAAACATCGCAGACTGAAAGCGAGCATAAGGACACATATGGATGCAGACGATCGAACGCATCCAGCCTGCATTTCCGTAAGTACAAAGGGTGAAAAAGAGTACCCAGAAGACGGGCCAGAAACTTTCATCGAGTGTGAAAAAGTTCACCACGAGTTCGCGTACCGGGACGAAATAGCCGACAAAAGTAAAACCAGTACCGAGTGCAATCGCCAGCCAAGCAATGTGTTTGATGGCTTTTCTTATAGCAAGATTAGCTGTGAGTTTTCCTGAGTCCTGCTTGCGGCGTTTATTGGCGGCGCCTTCGAGTTTTTCTTCAAACCAAATGTAGATAAATGTCCACACAGTTTGCGGGCACAGATAGCCACACCAGACACGGCCAAGAAAAGTGGTAATAAAAAACAGGCCGAATGCCGCAATCATAAACAACAGGGCCAGTAGAGTTAGGTCTTGTGGGTAAAGTGTGGTGCCGAAAAAGTTAAATTGCTGGTGGCCGATGTCGAGCAAAATCGCTTGGCGATCACCATAAGAGATCCACGGTACTAAAGTAAAAAGCAGCAGTAAAAACCAGCCACCATAGCGGCGGAGTTGTTGATAAGTACCTTTACTTTCGCGCACATAAATACGGTTGCTAGGGTTAAAACGGTCACCGTTGCCTTTGTGAGTTTTGGGGTTGAATATTTTAGGAGTCACATCCTTTATATCGATTTTGTCCTGACTCATGAAATGATCCTTGTTGGGCTGTAAGGTGTGATTTCTTTTAGTTCACACTCTGCGACATTGCTGTTTTCTCTTTGGGTACAATACCAAGATGAGAAATTATCATTGTTCAATCTTTATTTATTAAGCGGCAAGTATAACGCCAATAACAATTTTATTTCTTTAACACTATCAACCTTTAACAATAAAGCCTCAACTCGTGAGGCTTATCGCTAATAATAAAAAAGCGACCTAATAAGGCCGCTATCTTGATCACTATCACAGGGGCTACATCATTTTATGATGCCACGCGCGCGTAAAATGGCTGTTTTAAAATCATCTTCCTGATCTTTCTTCAGGCCAGGAATCATTTCGTCTTTGGCGCTGTTGCGCATTTTTAGATGGTAGATCAATACATCATCCGTGAGTGCTTCTAAAGGTCCTTTATAACCCGCTTCTTGAGCCAGTTTGGTGATGAATTGCATTAAGTTGAGCTGCTGATCTTTTTGCCATTCAGGCGCAAGTAGTTCAATTAGCTCTTCAATTCGATGACATTGCATTCTCTTTTCCCCAATTTTTATAAGTATTTTGAGTAAAGGTATCAAATTGCGGATTGAAGTCCAATTGAGCGCAAAGAAAAAGCGCAGGGTTTAGCTGCGCTTTTTAATTATGCTGCCTGAACAACATTAGTTGTGCTCGATGCAGTAAGGGCATTTTTTTCAACTAAAGTCATTGCTGGAGCGACTTTTTTTGCAGTCGGAGCAGCAGCAAAACCACTACGACGACGCATTGCACTACGGTTTGTGTGCGAAAACCTGACAGCTGTTGGGCGCATTCATTAACCTAACGGTCAGGCACATCCATTGCCAATCTAATGGCCTGAATCACCATGAGTTGAGCTTCATAATTGAAGGGTGGCTCTTCTGGCTCTCGCCAATCCAAATAATGATTCAGGAATAACGATATGCTTTCATATCGTAGTTAGATTAGCACCAAGTTTTGAATTGATCGATAGTTGAACGATTGTTGAGATGAATATTCTTGCAAATAAAGCTTAAAATTGTGTGAGATGCTTGGTTGAGTTTGTCATCTGATCGGCATTGCATCGCGTTTTGTTAAATAGGAGGTACCTATGTCGTTTACAAAAAACTCGCGATTTATCGCTCTCCTTGATACCCGTTCGTTATGAAATCTTCATTTAGGCTTACAACTGTAAGCTGAGGTGTGCAATACTAAGCCTACATTTTGTTGCTTTTGGTATGGTGTTTATGTCTGCTGTTGACAATGACGGCTATGGTGCTGGTGAAGAACGGGCGAATGCACTGAGTCATGGTTTGGGGCTATTGCTTAGTTTTGTTGGTTTAGTCTTGCTGCTGATCAAGGCAACAAGTGCGCAGGCCGATGCATTGACTTATATCAGCATGAGTCTCTATGGTGGCAGCATGATAGCGTTATTCCTTGCTTCAACGCTGTATCACTCCGTTGCGACACCGAAAGCCAAACGCTGGCTAAAAACGTTCGACCACTGTGCCATTTATCTACTGATTGCCGGAAGTTACACTCCCTTTTTGTTGGTTAGCCTTCGCACTCCTTTGGCGATAGGTCTTATGGTGGTGATCTGGCTGCTGGCGCTGCTCGGTATCATCATGAAAATTGCCTTTGTCTATCGTTTTAAAAAGTTCTCACTAGTGACTTATTTGGCGATGGGGTGGTTATCCTTGGTTGTGATCTACCAACTGGCTCTCAATATCGAGGTCGGTGGTTTGGTGCTACTTGCTGTTGGTGGTTTGGTCTATTCGCTCGGGGTGATTTTTTATGTAGCGAAACGCATTCCCTATAACCATGCGATTTGGCATTTATTCGTGCTAGGTGGCAGTGCTTGTCACTTTTTTGCGGTTTACCTTTTTGTTCACCCAGTAAGTGCTTAACGCATTTCGACCCGCTCAATGTTGGCCGAAATTTGATAGCCTTGCTGGCGATCAACCTGAAGGGGAATCGGCTTTCCTTGCGCTTGAGTTTGTGGGCGTAAATAGCTATCAGCCATCCGTTTAATGGATTGCCAAATGGGTAACTGCTGAGTGAGCAGTGGTTGACCTTGCTCGTCATAAAGAATGATGCTGAGCACTACCGCAATGACAGATTGCGAGCTTTGATTGGTGATGGCTGTTGGGATAACGAGTGTATCTCCTTGGTAGTAAGCCGCGCCGAGTACCACTTCCACTCCAGAATCTGACAGTTGTAAAATCGGTTTTTCACTCCCCATCTCAAAGGTGGTTGCTCGGGCTTTTTGAGCAATAGGGGCCGCGTGAATGACGGTTTCCGGCGACATTGATTGCGGTTCAACATATTGCCATGTGAAATCATCATTGAGTTTCACCTGGCGGCCATCTTCTAAGGTCAGAACTTGCGCGCAAGATACGGCGCTTGCTGTCATGCTTAACAGCATCATTATCACAGGTATTGTCTTCATCTTAACGTCGCCAAAATGCAGGGAAAAACAGAACGATAATCGTCAAAATTTCTAAACGCCCCATCAACATCCCTAAGCTCAGAACCCACTTTGCTGCGTCAGGCAGTGGTGCGAAGTTGCCCGTTGGACCAATCACCGAGCCCATTCCGGGACCAACGTTGGCGACGGCGGTGATGGAACCTGAAATGCTGGTGACAGGGTCAAGCCCCATTGCACTGAGCGCGCCTGCGATAGCAATGACAGTGATGAAAAAGGTTAAACCAAAAGCGACGACTGAGCGGACAATATCATCATTAACCGGACGATGATTATAGCGCTGTACGAAGATGCCTGATGGATGGACCAACTTCATAATTTGTTTATTGAGCAGCGTCATCGCAATTTGGAAGCGGAACACTTTAATCCCACCAGAGGTTGAGCCGGAACAAGCTCCTGCTGCCATTAAGAAGATGAACAGCGTGCTTGGCAGTGCGCCCCAGGCGGTGAAATCTTCCAAACCAAAACCAGTAGTCGTGACCACTGAAACGATATTAAACATCGCCACTCGCAGAGCGTCCAACCAGTAGTAGCCTAGTTTGAGATTCAGCCACAACGCAATGATGAGACTGGCAATTAGGAAAAGATAAGCAAATCCGCGAACTTGTGCGTCTTTTATGATCACTTTGATATTTTGTTTTCGGGCCGCAGCGACAAACAGTAGAAAGGGCAAGCCCCCCAAAAACATAAACAGCGTTGCTACCCAATGTGCACCGTTTGAGAAGTGGTTCATCGAACCGTCGGAGGTGGAATATCCACCAGTCGACAAGGTGGTGAATGAGTGGTTGATCGCTTCAAAAAGCGTCATGCCAGTGAGGATGTAGCCAATCAAGCACAGTAAGGTCAGTACCAAATAGACCAGCACAATATTTTTCGCGACAGTTTTGGCGCGTGGGCTACTTTTATCGGACCAATCAGACGATTCGGTTTGGAACAATTTCATCCCACCCACATTGAGCATTGGTAATACCGCTACTGCCATTACGATAAACCCAACCCCACCAAGCCATTGCAGAATAGAACGCCACAACAAGATGCTGGGCGGCATATTATCAAGGCCACTGAGCACGGTTGAGCCTGTAGTGGTTAACCCTGACATGGTTTCAAAGTAGGCGTCGGTAAAGCTGATGTGGTTGATAAAGACGAAAGGGAGCGCCGCGAAAGCGCTGGCAACCGTCCACACTAAGCTGGTGATGAGAAACATATCGCGCACGCTGAGCTTAAAGTGCGCGGTACGCCCCAAGCTTAAGCAGATAAAGGCGACAATATGAGTGATGATGACCGCTTGAGCAAAATCAAGGAAGCCACCCGTACCGGTAAAAAAAGCAACCAGTGTCGGCACATACATAAATAGGGCGAGCTTAGACAGCACGAGTCCTATAACGAATGAAATGGGGCGTAAATTCAGCATGACGCCAATGACCTATAGGAAAAATGGGCTAGGTTGGAACAAGGCTTCCACATCGGGCACGTACTTTTTATCCACTAAGAACATCACCACGTGATCATCTTGCTCGATAATAGTGCGGTCATGGGCGATTAACACTTCTTCACCACGCACAATCGCGCCAATGGTTGTGCCCGGTGGCAGTTTAATATCACCCACTGCGCGTCCCACCACTTTAGAGGTGTTTTGGTCGCCATGTGCAATTGCTTCAATCGCTTCTGCCGCGCCACGGCGTAGCGAAGAGACGTTAACGATATCGGCACGACGTACGTGAGTCAGCAGTGCGGAAATGGTGGCTTGTTGGGGTGAAATCGCGACATCAATCACGCCGCCTTGTACGAGGTCGACATACGCGCCACGCTGGATAAGCACCATCACTTTTTTCGCACCCATACGCTTGGCGAGCATGGCGGACATGATGTTGGTTTCATCTTCGTTGGTGAGCGCAATAAATACATCGACTTGGTCGATGTTCTCTTCGGCTAGCAGCTCTTGGTCCGCCGCATCACCACAAAATACTATGGTGTTTTCTAACTCTTCCGATAACTGCTCTGCACGTGGGTAATTACGCTCAATCAGTTTAACGCTGTAGCTGTGCTCTAAACGTTTGGCTAAGCTTGCCCCAATGTTACCCCCGCCAACAATCATGATACGGCGATAGGTTTTTTCCAGCCGCTGTAGCTCACTCATGACCGAGCGAATATGATTACTGGCTGCCACGAAGAACACTTCATCGTCAGCTTCAATAATGGTGGTGCCTTGCGGGCGAATCGGCCGACCTTGGCGGAAAATGGCCGCGACGCGGGTATCAATGTGCGGCATGTGTTCACGCAGCGCTGAAAGAGCATTACCCACCAATGGCCCGCCGTAGTAAGCTTTCACAGCCACTAGGCTCACTTTCTCTTCGGCAAAACTCACTACTTGCAGTGCGCCGGGGTATTGGATCAACCGTTCAATATAGCTCGTCACTAGCTCTTCAGGAGCGATGAGGTGATCCACCGGGATCGCGCCTGACTGAAACAAAGTCTCTTTTTCAAGCAGATATTCAGGAGAACGAATACGCGCAATTCGGTTGGGCGTATTAAACAAAGAGAACGCCACCTGGCATGCCGCCATGTTGGTTTCGTCGGTATTGGTGACCGCAACCAGCATGTCCGCGTCCTGTGCGCCCGCTTCACGCAGTACATCAGGGTGGCTGGCGTGGCCATGAATCACCCGCAAATCGTACTTGTCTTGCAGCTCGCGCAAGCGGTCACTATTTTTGTCGACAATGGTGATGTCATTGTTCTCGCCGACCAAGTTTTCGGCCAGTGTGCCACCGACCTGACCTGCACCAAGAATAATGATTTTCATACTCTGTTCTCTTTCTACCTGCCGAATATCGGCCACTGAAAAGGCAGCAATAATGCTGCCAATGTGCGTCGAATTTACGCTTGTTTGGTTAATACTGCGTAGTAAAAACCGTCCATATCTTCTTCTCCGGGGAGTATCTGACGCCCCGGCTGCTCACGATCGGAACCCACTAATTGAGCGTTATGAGTTCGTTCTAAGAAGGCTTTGACCTGCAAGCTGTTTTCTTGTGGAGTGACTGAGCAGGTTGCGTAAACCATAGTGCCACCGACTTTTAATTGCTTCCACATTGCGTCCAGTATTTCGCTTTGTAATTGAGCCAATGCCTCAATATCGCTACCACGACGTAGCCATTTGATGTCTGGATGACGGCGAATAACCCCAGTGGCAGAGCAAGGTGCATCTAATAAAATTCGGTCAAACTGTTCGCCATGCCACCACTCTTCAGGGTAACGAGCATCACCGCAGATCACATCAGCGCGAAGTTGCAGGCGTTCTAAGTTGTCATAGACGCGTTCAAGGCGGGTTGCATCGCTGTCAATCGCAACCACTTCAGTATCGTGTGTGTGCTCTAGGATATGCGCGGTTTTACCCCCTGGGGCGGCGCAGCAATCTAAAATCAGCTCGCCTGCTTTAGGTTGAAGGTAGTCAATCGCTAACTGCGCAGCGGCATCTTGCACCGATACCCAACCACGATCAAAACCGGGTAAAAGCGTTACATCGCAAGGTGCAGCGAGTTTTATTGCGTCGGCGGCGTGAGAGTGCACGCTGCACTCGATATTTTCGCTAGCTAGTAGTGCAAGATATTCATCACGAGTGTGGTGCTGACGGTTGACGCGCAACCACATTGGCGCTTTTTGATTGTTCGCTTGCACAACCGTTTCCCACTGTTCTGGGTACGCTTGTTGTAACAGTTTAAGTAGCCAACTTGGGTGGCCATATTTGCCTGCGTTGTGGCTAACGGCGATAGCGTCCAGTGCTTCTTGATCGCGCAAGTAGCTGCGCAATACGGCGTTGATTAGTCCACCTAAATTTTCACCGCGCAATGTTTTGGTGCCTTCAACCGTCTCGGCTACTGCGGCGTGAGCGGGAATGCGCATAAAGCTCAATTGGTAGATACCAACTAAAATAAGATGGTGAAAAACCCGCTTTTTCCCTTTCAGTGGGTTGTCCATTAGCTCATTGGCAATTGATTCCAAACGAGGCAAATAACGCAAAGCCCCATAGCAGATCTCTTGCAACAGAGCGTGGTCTCTTGGGCGGATGGTTTTTTGCGCCGCAGGAAGTGCGTGAGAAAGTGAGTGGCCTTTATCAACCACTTGAAACAACACGTTAGCCGCAGCTGCGCGAACATTCATAGAAGTACCGACTTTAAATAAATGAAAATCAATGAGGGCATCTCTGCCCTCGTTAAGGTTTAGCTAAGTTGTGTACCGACTTCAAACCAGCTTGCGCGCGAATTGAGAATGTCTTGCACTGACATCGCTTTTTTGCCCGGCACCTGCAACTGCTCAAGCACCAGTAAGCCGTTGCCGGTTGCCACATAAATACCCGATTTATCGGCTTGAACAATCGTGCCTGCAGGGTGGTCGCTGGTTTGTGCTTCAACGCGACTTTGCCACACTTTAATGCTGTTCTCAGCCACATCAAAATGGCTCATTGGCCATGGATTGAAAGCGCGCACGCAGCGTTCAATAAAAGCAGCATCCGCTGACCAATCGATTTTGGCTTCTTCTTTGCTAAGTTTTTGTGCGTAGTTGGCCAATGTATCATCTTGTTGAGTGGCAATCGCTTTGCCACTGGCGATATCGGCGATGCATTCTACCAACGCTTGTGGGCCTAACTCGGCCAGTTTGTCATACATAGAAGCGCTGGTGTCTGTTGCCTCAATCGGCAGCTTAGCAATTTTGAGCATATCGCCCGTATCTAGGCCAACATCCATTTGCATGATGGTTACACCCGTTTCACTGTCTCCCGCCCAGATCGAGCGTTGGATCGGTGCGGCACCACGCCACCGTGGCAGAATGGAACCGTGTACGTTAATACAGCCAAGTCTTGGCATATCAAGTACGGCCTTCGGTAGCAGTAATCCGTAAGCGACCACTACCATTAAATCTGCGTTGAGATCGGCGAGCGCTTGCTTGGCTTCGTCGCTCTTAAAGTTCTCTGGTTGATACACAGCAATATCGTGCTCAACGGCCATCTGTTTCACTGGACTGGCGGTCAGTTTTTTACCGCGTCCTGCCGGGCTATCTGGTTTAGTGTACACCGCGATAACCTCATGCTCCGAAGACAACAACGCCGCCAAATGACGGGCGGCGAAGTCCGGAGTACCTGCAAACACAATGCGTAATGATTGGCTCAAGGTAACCTCACTTAAGTTAGTTTTTTTCGTTATAGCGTTTGATTTTCTCTAGCTTATCTCTAATACGCTTACGCTTTAATGGCGAAAGGTAATCCACAAACAATTTGCCTTGTAAGTGATCAAGCTCGTGTTGAACACAAATGGCTAAAAGGTCATCCGCTTCAAATGAGAATTCGTTGCCATCACGATCTAACGCTTTGACTGTGACTTCTGCTGCGCGAGGAACAAGGGCGCGTGAGCCCGGGACCGACAGACAGCCTTCTTCAATGCCATCTTCACCGCGTTTCTCTAAAATTTCAGGGTTAATCAGAACCATTGGCTGGTCGCGACTCTCTGAAATATCGATCACAACGATGCGTTGGTGAATATCGACTTGCGTTGCGGCAAGGCCGATACCGTCCTCGTCGTACATAGTCTCAATCATGTCATCGACGATTTTTTGGATCTCAGGTGTCACTTTCTCTACCGGTTTTGCCACGGTACGAAGACGATCATCTGGGAATGTTAATACTTGTAATACAGACATATACACTCGAAATATTGAACTGTGCCGAAACAGCTTAAAGCTTGTTGGCTCAATTCTAGACATTTTATGACCCAAATGACAGCATCCAAATGTTAATAATCTGATTCATCCTTACTTATTTCGGCCAAGGAACAGAGGTCATGTTACGATTTATTCGTTATTTAGTGTGTGTGTTTTTACCGTTGTCATTGGCCGTTAATGCGTTGGCGGCGGAGGATATGGCGCTCACCGTCAAAGCAAATGCCCCGCAGACATACACGGTCGTCAAAGGAGATACCTTGTGGGGTATTTCTGCGCTCTATCTTGATAACCCGTGGTTGTGGCCACGTTTATGGCAAATTAACCCAGAGATCGATAACCCGCATTTGATTTATCCCGGCGATAAGCTGACCTTAGTCTGGCGTAACGGACAGCCGGTGTTGAGTTTAAAACCTATGGTCAAGTTGAGTCCGAAAGTGCGTGTGCTTGAGAAAAAAGCGGTTCCGACGGTGCAAGAGGGATTAGTGTTGCCGTATCTGCATACGGATCGCTTACTGGATAAGCAAACATTACAAGAAAGCCAGCGTGTGCTCGGTGCCAGCGACGGTAAACAATACCTGACGGCGCAAGATACGCTCTACATAAGCGGGCAACAGACTCACCCCAAATGGGGTATTTATCGTGAAATCGCTGAGTTTTCTCGTCGTGATGCCGCCGCGAAAAATAAAACCATGGTTGCTTTGCGTTTGATTGCTACTGGTGAATTGGTCTCCGCTGATGAGGCTTTTAGCGGGCTAACCATCACCGCACAGCAACAAGAGATAAGAGTCAATGATATTGCCCTGCCTGAAGTGGGCGTCGAAACCTTAACGCTTTCAACTACTTTTTTCCCATCGCCATCGCGACTACAAGCTGAAACGCATATCCTAGGATCGTTGGAGGGTAGTGAGTATTCGGCGCAGAATCAGGTAGTTGTGATCGATAAAGGCCTTGCAGATCAACTGCGTCAAGGGACGATGTTTGATTTGATTCAAGCCGGTTCTAAAGTGTCTGGAAAAAAAGGACAGCACCAACAGAACCTTGATGAAACCCTGCAATTACCAAGCAGCTTGGTGGGCAGTTTGATGGTCATTCGACCTTATGAATATTTTAGCTTGGCTTTGATTACCGATAGCCTCGTGCCGATTGGTAAAAGTGTAATCGCGGTTTCGCCGCTCAAACCAGAGCTAACAATCGAGCTAAATGAACAAGCCGATACGGATTCGATGGTTAAGGATGATACTGCAAGCTGATGGAGCAGAACGAATTAGCGGCGTGGCTAGCATTCAGCTTTGTGCCAAAATTGGGTGGCAAGAAACTTTCTCGTCTTGCTAGCGTCGCTTCTCTTGCTCATTTAATTGACTATTCCGAGCGGGAGTTAGCCGCGTTGGGTCTAGTTCAAGATCAAATCCGTTATCTGCGCGAGACGGCCCCTCAAGAAGTTGAAGAATGTTTAAGTTGGCAGCAAGCTAATGAGTCTCATCACATCCTTACTCCATTTTGCGATGGTTACCCTTCGTTACTAAAAGAAATTGCTACCGCACCTCCGGTTTTATTTGTCAAAGGACGAATAACAGCACTCTCTGATCCGCAAATGGCGATCGTCGGCAGTCGTAATGCGAGCCCTGATGGCCAACGAGTTGCTCATCAGTTTGCGCGAGAATTTGTGCAACAGGGCTTACTTGTCACCAGTGGTTTGGCATTAGGTATTGATGGACATGCTCATGACGGTGCGTTGCAAGCGGGTGGTGAGACGATAGCCGTGCTCGGTTCGGGCCTTGAATCTATTTACCCAGCGCGACATAAAAAATTAGCACAACGGGTGATGGAAAGCGGAGCATTAGTCTCGGAATTTCGTCCCCAAGCCAAACCAAGACCGGATAACTTTCCGCGGCGAAATCGCATTATCAGCGGGTTAGCTGTTGGTGTTTTAGTGGTGGAAGCGGCGGAGAAAAGTGGTTCGTTGATCACGGCGCGCTATGCGGCTGAGCAAGGGCGAGATGTGTTTGTTATTCCGGGCTCCATTGCTAACCCAAATTGCCACGGTAGTAATCAACTTATTCGTTGTGGGGCGTGCTTGGTGCAAAACAGTGAACAAGTATTATCTGAAATCGGCACCTTAGTAGACTGGTCATTGCGCCAAAAGCAGCCTCAACCTGATTTATTTTCTGTACAGAGCGATCAGCAATTGCCATTTGCTGAACTGTTAGCTAACGTAGGAGTAGAGGCTACGCCTGTTGATATTCTTGCGAGCAGGACCCATATACCTGTCCATGAAGTCATGATGCAGCTTTTAGAACTTGAGCTTTCAGGTCATGTTGTTGCCGTTTCTGGCGGCTATATTCGTAAGGGGAAGGGTTAGCTATGATGATGGATATATTGATGTATCTATTTGAAACCTACGTCCATAGCGATGTAGATTTGCAAGTCGATCAAGATGAGCTTGAAGATGAATTGCTTCGAGCCGGTTTTCACCAGAAAGATATCTATAAGGCCCTGAATTGGTTAGAAGAGCTTGCGGCATTGCAACAAACCGATGCTCATTCAGCGATGGCAACCAGTGCTGCGACTTCGATGCGGATGTACACAGCACAAGAGATGGACAGGCTGGATCTTGAAAGCCGAGGTTTTTTATTGTTCCTTGAACAAGTGAAAGTATTAACTCCTGAAATTCGTGAAATGGTGATTGATCGAGTGATGGGTTTAGAAACCAATGAATTTGAATTGGATGACTTAAAGTGGATCATTTTGATGGTGCTATTTAATGTACCGGGAAATGAAAATGCTTACACGCTTATGGAAGAGCTGCTATACACCAAAGATCAAGGTATTTTGCATTGATTGCAGCCGTTCGTTTAGTTGAGCATTATGAGTCGTAAAACCGAGTCCCCCCTTTTTTCTGCGCATGGACAAGCGCTGCAGCATGAGCCTTGTCCGCAATGTGGTGGCCAATTACAGCTTCGTCGGGGTAAGCATGGGCTGTTTTTAGGCTGTAACCATTATCCCAATTGTGACTATATTAAGCCGCTGCAGCAAAATGATGGTCATATCGTTAAGGAGTTGGGTGTGCCATGCCCAGAGTGTGGCCATGAATTAGTGTTACGCCAAGGTCGTTATGGCATGTTTATCGGGTGTAGTCATTATCCGCATTGCCACCATATCCAAGATACAGATTCCCCTGCAGACAATGTTCCTCAGTCAAAACAGCTTTGTCCTGAATGTTTGAAAGGCCATTTAGTGGAGCGAAAAACGCGCCATGGTAAAACTTTTCATGCTTGCGATAATTACCCTAAATGCAAGTTTGCCGTTAATCAGCAACCTGTTGCCGGTAAATGCGAAAAATGTGGGTTTGAATTATTGATAGAGAAAAAACTCGCCAGTGGTATCAAGCTGCAATGTGCTGATCGAAAATGTGGTCATATTCAATCCGCCACAGAGTAAAGTGACGGCATATGAAAATGGCACATTGAACGTGCCATTTTTTATCCGTATTTATCGTCAATTAGGTTTGTTTTAGAGAGTCGGCTTGAGCGCTTGAACAAAATGGTGCAAGGCTGGATACGTTGTCGCATCAAGCACTTCAGCCAAGCGACAGAGCGTTCGTTGCAACTGCGCGTTGTAATCTGCACTGACATTAATATGGCCCATTTTGCGCCCAGCACGTTTCTCTTTGCCATACCAATGAATGTGGCAGCCTTCAATCGCCATCACGGCTTCTGGTAAATTGTCCTCACCCAAAATATTAATCATCGCGGTTGGGCGAAGTAACTTCGTGCTGCCTAAAGGTAAGCCACATACTGCGCGAAGGTGATTCTCAAATTGACAGGTTTCTGCGCCTTGCTGTGTCCAGTGACCAGAGTTATGGACTCGTGGTGCAATTTCATTCACCAACAATGTTCCCTGCACATCAAAAAACTCGAGCGCTAGCACACCGACATAATTGAGACGAGCGGCAACCGAGGTAAACATCGACAGTGCTTGCTCTTGCAAGGCAGGGTCATCTATCGCCGTTGATAAACTTAGTACACCGTTGATGTGCACATTTTCTGCCAGCGGGTAAACCGCGATGCTGCCATCTTTGGCACGCGCGCCGACTAACGAGACTTCACGATCAAAGGGGACAAACTGCTCTGCCACTATCGCTTGAGTCGGAGTGGCTTGGATACAGGCTTCCATTTCTGGCCAAATGAGCTCTGCTTGTGAAGCTTCTTTTAAACGCCATTGACCCTTTCCGTCATAGCCACCCAGTGCACTTTTTAGAACTATAGGTAGGCCGATGTTGGTTATCGCGGCATCTAAATCTTCACGAGTATTAATCACAAAGTATTGGCCATTTTTTGCGTTGGCTTCATCGAGTAGCGCTTTTTCAAGACGGCGATCGCCTCCGGCTTTAATGGCTTCGACGCTAGGAAGAAACTTACCACTTTGCTCACAAACAGTGAGGATTTCATGGGGAATATGCTCAAATTCAGCGGTAATGACATCCGCTTGTTTGATCGCATTGTCTAAACCATGACCAGTGATGTGTAATGTCAAAGGATGGACGATGTTACCGCTGCCCACATCAAAAGCGGAGATTTGAATGTTCAGCGGAGCGCCAGCCAGCGCCATCATGCGTGCCAGTTGCCCAGCGCCCAAGACTAAAACGTGCATAGTATCAATCCTCTGCAGGGTTAGGGTGGCTCAACACCGCTTCAGTTTGTGCTAAACGAAATGCTTCCACTTTTGCCATGACGGCCTCATCACTGGTGCCGATGATTTGCGCGGCAAGCAGCCCAGCATTGGCCGCGCCTGCTTCTCCAATAGCTAAGGTGCCCACCGCAATCCCTTTTGGCATTTGCACAATCGAGAGTAAAGAGTCCATCCCTTTGAGTGCCTTTGACTGAACGGGAACGCCAAGTACCGGCAAGCTAGTAAACGCTGCTGTCATGCCCGGCAGGTGTGCGGCTCCGCCTGCGCCAGCTATGATGACTTTAAGGCCGCGTTCTCTTGCGCTGGTGGCGTAATCGGCAAGAAGTTGAGGTGTGCGGTGAGCAGAGACAACTTTGGTTTCGTATGCCACACCAAATTGATCCAACATGTCAGCAGCTAGCTTCATTGTGGGCCAATCGGATTTTGAACCCATGATAATTCCGACTTTCATCTCAAACTCCTTAATACTTCTAAAAATGGGGTGAGCGGGATAATTTGCGCGCATTATACGAGTATTTTTTCCTTAGGAAAACGTTTGCGTCAGCTTAATTGTGCAATTGATACATTTTATAAACAAATAGCTTTAGCCAGTTTTCAACGAAGTTTGTACACTTAGCCGCACTGTATTAAAGAAACCGATGGACAGTTTTTGTGAATAACTTTGAACACACTTTGCAGGCTCTACGTGACGGTGAAGTAATTGCCTACCCAACGGAAGGCGTGTTTGGGGTTGGGTGTGACCCAGATAACCCGCAAGCCATTCAGAAGCTCTTAGCGCTCAAGCAGCGTCCTGTGGAAAAGGGGTTGATTTTAATTGCGGCCTCTTACGAACAATTGCTTCCTTATATTGATGAGAGCCAGTTGACATCAGAGCAGCTTGCACGAGTACATGCCACCTGGCCTGGCCCTGTAACATGGATAATGCCGACCAGTGATAAAGTCTCTACTTGGGTGAGTGGGCAATTTGATTCGATAGCCGTACGTGTGACAGATCATCCTTTAGTGCAAAAGCTATGCAATGCGTTTGGAAAACCATTAACCTCGACCAGTGCGAATTTAAGTGGTCTTGCACCTTGCCTGACAACGGAAGAAGTTGAATCGCAACTGGGTGAGCAACTGGTTGCGATTTTAGATGGTCAAACCGGTGGTCGAAATAAGCCCAGTGAAATTCGTGACGCGAAAACCTCACAAGTATTAAGACAGGGTTAACCCTGCTAAGGAAGCAAGCGATGCCAACCATTGATAAGCAAGCCGTCAAACAATTTTTGCTTGAGCTGCAAGATTCCATTTGCCAGCAACTTGAACAAGCGGATGGCCAAGCACTGTTTGAAGAAGATGCATGGCATCGCGAACCGAGTGAGCGTTTGGGAGGCGGTGGGCGAACTCGAGTGATGAAAGAAGGCCGTGTTTTTGAACAAGGCGGCGTGAATTTCTCGCATGTGCAAGGGCAGCAAATGCCCGCTTCAGCGACCGCGCATCGCCCTGAATTAGCTGGACGTCATTTTGAAGCGATGGGGGTTTCTTTGGTGATGCATCCAAACAATCCCTATGTTCCGACTTCTCATGCCAATGTTCGTTTCTTCATCGCTGAAAAAGAAGGCGAAGATCCTATCTGGTGGTTTGGCGGAGGATTTGACTTAACGCCTTTCTATCCGTTTGAAGAAGATGCTCAATCATGGCATGCCACAGCGAAAGCACTGTGTGTTCCTTTTGGTGAAAAAGTGTATGCCGAACATAAATCGTGGTGCGATGAGTATTTCTTCCTCCCTCATCGCAATGAAACGCGCGGTATTGGTGGCCTATTTTTCGATGATTTAAACGCTTGGGGATTTGAGCGCTGTTTTGCTTATATGCAAGCTGTCGGTAAAGGATACACCGCTGCGTATTTGCCGATTGTTGAACGTCGCCAAGCGATGGAGTACGGTGACAGAGAGCGCCAGTTTCAACTTTATCGCCGTGGTCGCTATGTAGAGTTCAACTTAGTGTATGATCGCGGCACATTGTTTGGTTTGCAAAGTGGCGGTCGAACGGAATCGATTTTAATGTCGATGCCGCCATTAGCTCGTTGGCAATATCGTTATCAAGCGGAAGAGGGCAGCGCAGAGGCGAAATTAAACACCTTCTTGCTGCCGAGGGAGTGGTGACAGCGGTACATTTTCAATGATAGGGGCGCCGAGGTGGCCCTGTTAATTATCGAGAGGCAAGGATATGGCTCAGCACATTGATCAATATGCAGTATTTGGTAATCCGATTGGGCACAGTAAGTCGCCGATGATCCACACACTTTTTGCACGGCAAACCAGTCAGGAAATGCACTATACCGCTCAACTCGCGGCTCTAGATGGCTTTAAACAAGCGGCTGAAACCTTTTTTGCCTCCGGTGGCCGAGGGTGCAACATTACCGTGCCTTTTAAAGAAGAAGCGTATCAGTTTGCGGATCGATTAACCGAGCGAGCTCAACTTGCAGGCGCGGTCAATACACTGAAAAAATTAGATGATGGCGAAATTATCGGTGATAACACCGATGGTGAAGGGCTGGTTCAAGATTTGCTTCAGTACCAAGTGCCACTACGAGACGCTTCTATTTTAGTGATTGGTGCTGGCGGCGCGGCGCGCGGCGTGATTAAGCCCTTACTCGATCAGCACCCTACAAGTCTTGTGATTACCAACCGTACCTTTGCAAAAGCCGAGCAGCTCGCCACGCTTTTTAGTCCCTTTGGCGCGGTAAAAGCAATCGCGTTGGAAGAGATTAATCAACATTTTGACCTCATCATTAACTCGACCTCGGCTAGTTTAGATGGTGAATTGCCAAATATCGCTCCGACGATCTTCAGTAAGAGCAGTGTGGCCTATGACATGATGTATGGCAAAGGATTAACAACATTCAATCAGTGGGCATTAAGTCATCATTGCGCTCATGCTTATGATGGTTTGGGGATGTTGGTTGGGCAAGCTGCGGAGAGCTTTATGCTATGGCGCGGACTCAGGCCGGGTTCTCGACAAATATTGAGAGAACTGAGAAAAAATCTAGAAGGCTAATCATGAACCAAGCGATTTTATTTCCTGACCGACAAACGTGGCACTCGGCAAGCCAAAGCGTACTTTTTCCTGCTCAACACGCGGGAGCTCTGCTCGAGTGTACGGTACACAAGTCAGTACTGAGCCATCTGTCTGGTGAAATGATTACTAACGGTGAGCAAGCTATTCAAGTTTTTGAACAATGGCGATTTGACCTTGAAGAGCTTGCTGAAAGCTTGATTGAAGATGAAGCGTTCAATTTAGATGGACAAATAGAGATTAAAGCTTAGTTAATGGCTTTCTTTGACACTCGTAAGATAGTCATTTTTGTTCTGCACATAGTTGTCGGAAGATTTAAGCAAAAAAGCTCGCTCTTTATCTGTTAGCGGGCGGATCTGTTTCACTGGGGATCCTACATAAAGATAGCCGCTGGCCAATACCTTGTTTGGTGGCACTAAACTGCCAGCTCCAACCATCACCTCCGATTCAACGACTACGCCATCGAGCACAATTGCTCCCATGCCAATTAAGACTCGATCATGGATTACGCAACCATGCAGCATCACTTTATGGCCAATTGTGACGTCATCGCCAATAATAAGTGGAAAACCATCCGGGTTTTCGGTGTTTTTATGAGTCACGTGCAGTACGCTGCCATCTTGAATGTTGCTACGTTGGCCAATGTGAATATGGTTTACATCGCCTCTGGCTGCAACCAATGGCCATATGCTGGAATCATCGCCTAAAACAATATCGCCAACCAACACTGAGCTACTATCTATATAGACGCGCTGTCCGATTTGTGGGGATATTCCTTTATAACTACGAATTGATGACATGCTCGTCTCCTTTAATAACTGACGCCATAAGATAAATTAAACAGAAATAGCGTCAAAACAACTCTTTTTGAATAAAAATTATCCCAACGAACAGAAAATCAAAAAAAAACAGCAAAAAGGGGTTGCCAACGTGACGGCGATCTCTATAATGCCGCCTCACTGACACGGCACAGCCAGTAAGGGTTCAAGCCCAACCAGCCAGCCAATCAGTAGGTCAAATCAGTAAGACGAAATAATTTAATAAAGTGTTTGACACTTTTCATTATCTCGCTAGAATGGCCGCCTCTTCAAAGGAAGCCTCGGCAACCCAGCGAAGAATGCTCTTTAACAATATAAACCTATCAATCTGTGTGGGCACTCGTTGATGATAATCAAAAAAGATTTATCAATGAACTGAGTGACCAATAAGAATCAAGTTTACTTGATTTTGGCACAGTCAATTCATTGTTGTTCTGTTGGAACAACAATAGCTTTAAAATTACTTTTTTACTTTCGAGTAAGAGCAGTTTTGAAGTCAGTATTCATTGAGCCGGTCTTAGGACCAACAAAACTTTAATTGAAGAGTTTGATCATGGCTCAGATTGAACGCTGGCGGCAGGCCTAACACATGCAAGTCGAGCGGCAGCACAGAGGAACTTGTTCCTT
>NZ_CAWNMS010000016.1:0-88024 GCF_963875605.1 Vibrio sp. V04_P4A5T148 | reverse complement strand
TTGTTTGTTTTTATTGAGTTTGTTCTTTATTTATAATTTTATAAATATTCATTAGTCGCTTTCATCTAGCATAAATTACAGTGCATTACCTTTTGGTTTTATGGCCACCGCTACATTTTAGAGAGATTTATGCACTTTTCACTGAAAGATTTGCCTATCCGAGCTCAGGTACTGCTTCCTGTTTTAATTACCACATTTGCCTTAGTAGTCGCTCTGTGGATTACAAAAAATAATTTAGAGCATGATCAGTTTGAGGCTACGGCTGTAAGAAGTACCGTTCAAGAAAATGAGGAGACATTGTCCGTATTTGTAGTCGATGATATTAACTTGATGCGCATTAATGCACTGTATTCGATTATTGACCCACGCTATCGTAAGGAGCTTCCACTCGAGTTAAAACAAACGAAAAATGACATTGCCACACAACTGAAAAATTTGCAAAAAGAGTCAAGATATCAAGGTGATGTTTCTCATATTCTTAGCCGTGTGGATGAATACGTAACTCTTTCAAACCAAATGTTGGCATTATTGGAACGGTATGATCAAGGCGCTGTATCTGAAACTGAATACATGTCATATATTTCCGAGTTTAGAGAAACAGGCCATGATATGCTCAGTGCTGTTTCTGACCTGAGTAAAAAAGTTAAGCAGCAAGCAGATCAAGCATTGGATAAAATTGCAGCACATGAACAGAGCGCAATGAACACCGCGATGCTTACTGTACTGTCTGTGCTTGCGTTATCTCTTGTGGTGGCTTGGATCCTTTCGAATATGATTGTGGCTCCGATTCAGAAGCTGCAAGCTGTGATGCGTGAATTAGCGCAGGGGAACTTAACCATTCGCGCTGATGCGGATGGCGAGAATGAAATCTCAAAGCTGGGTAAAGATGTCAATACGACTACTTCTCAGTTACATGCTACGGTAGATCATTTAAACCGTATTAGTGAAGAAGTGGCGTCAGCTTCAACTGAGCTGGCTGCGGTGATGACGCAAGCAGAGTCAAATGCACAACAAGAGTTGAGTGAAATTGAACAAGTTGCTTCGGCGGTGAATGAACTTGCGAGCACAGCAAACAACGTGAGTGATAACGCAACGGTCGCTGATTCAACCGCTCGCGAAGCGGATGAACTTGCTAAATCAGGCTTAGCTATTTTTAAAGAGAGCGCCCAAGCAAGCTTACAAATGTCAGAAGCGCTGAATCATGCTGCGAGCGTAGTTCTGCGTCTAAAAGAGCAATCAGAGCAGATCAACGATGTCGTTGAAGTGATCCGAGGTGTCTCTGAACAAACCAACTTATTGGCGCTGAATGCGGCTATTGAAGCGGCACGTGCAGGTGAGACTGGTCGTGGTTTTGCGGTCGTGGCTGATGAAGTCCGCATGCTTGCTGCACGTACTGAGAGTTCAACTAAAGAGATTCGAGTTATCATTGAAGAGCTGCAAAGCCAATCGATTCTTGCAAACGATAGTATGCAAACCAGCATTGAGATGCTTGCGCGTAACGGTGAGTTAACGCAACGAGCAAATGATGCACTTGTTGGGATCACGGAATCGGTTTCAGACATCAATGATTCAAATACCCAAGTGGCGACTGCGGCAGAAGAGCAGTCGCAAGTCACGCAAGATATTAACCGTAACGTGGTTAATATGTCTGAGCTTGTAAATCAAAACGTAACGGGTATCAGCCAGAGCGCCAGTGCCAGTGCCGAACTGTCACAATTGGCCGAGAAGCAAAAAGCGCAGCTCGCCTTCTTCAAACTATAAATCGACTACTATTTCCTAGTCTCAACCGCATAACTCGAAAGGTTATGCGGTTTTTTTATGAATCAAAGAATATCTAACCATCCGAAATAACTAGGTTTTTTTGGGTTAGCTGCTTTTTTTTATGATTCGATCCCCCTCGTATAAAAAACACTATCTTTATTAACATTATCTTCATATATTGACCCAATAAGAACTAGAAATGTGATGTTCATCGTGTGAACGCATGGTCAAGTGGCTGAAAGTAAGGAGTGTTTTTATGGCGAAAGAGGAAAGCTTATTTCGTTTAGAAAGGGTAAAAAGGTTTAATTTTTCAGTGTGGACGGTATTAACCGGAACATTGATTGCTCGTACCAGTTTTTTCATGGCATGGCCATTTTTGATCGTGTTCCTTTACCAAGATTATGGTGCATCGCCGATTGAAGTGGGTGGAATGTTGGCGACCTCTGCTGTTGTAGGAGCAATTACTGGGCTGTATTCAGGGTATCTTTCCGACAAATTTGGTCGCAAGTGGGTGATGGTTCTTGGTAGTGTGATGGCTGCATTTGCCTACAGTGGCATTGGTGTGGCTGATCAAATCTGGCAGTTTTACGTGCTTATCGTCCTTACTGGTTTAATGCGACCAATGATTGAAGCGCCGGGCAAAGCAGTGATTGGTGATAACTTGCCGAATTTGAAAGATCGCGAGCTGGCGCTTAACATCCGCTATTTCCTACTCAATCTAGGTGGTGCCATTGGGCCACTGCTTGGGATTACGTTTGGGCTTTCTCATCCACAAACTCTCTTTTTCTTTACCGGCGGCACGTATTTATTGTTTGGCTTTTGGCTGCTGCTCGGTATTGAACGTAAAGGGCGCTACACCAAACCCGATCGCTCTGGTTTGCCTAATTTTTCTTCGACGCTAAGAGTGATCAGTAAAGATAATATTTTTGTGAAGTTGATGGTGGCGAACTTCATCATGATGTTCATCTATGGGCAGGTAGAATCGTCTATTCCACAAGTGATTGTACGCACCAGTGCCGCCGATGCAGCGCAAATTGTCGCAGGGTTAGTGCTGGTAAATACCATGACCATTATCATCTTCCAGTTCCCAATGTTGAAATGGTTGGAAAACGTCCCGCTGTTTGTACGAACTCGGATCGGCATGTTATTGATGGGGCTTGCGCAACTCGGCTTTCTGTTTACCCCCGCAGATTTACCGATTGGTTGGGCGCTCGCTTGCTTTGTTTTGAGTATGGGCGAAGTCATTGCTTTTCCAACCTTAAACGTACAAATAGACCGCATGGCTCCCGCCCATTTGCGTGGTTCTTACTTTGGTGCCGCCGCGCTTTACTCGTTAGGTTTTGCGATTGCGCCACTGGTTGGGGGGGCGGTGATTGGATACCTCAATTCAAACTGGCTGTTTGGTCTTTGCTTTGTGCTGTGCCTAGTGATGATTTGGCTTTACTGGGTCGCAGAGCATCAGCCCGATACGGTCGAGCGTGAACCCATTACTCAAGCTTAATTTGTTCTTTTTGTAAGGCTCTCATCGAGAGCCTTAACAGCGCTATTTTTTTATCGCTACGCCAACTTCCAGCTTATCTAGCCATTCCAAAAATCGTTGAACATCATCGCCCCGAAAAATAGCGCCATGTTGCGGACACATCATCTCAATATCTAGCTGGCTGACTCGCTCAATCCAATCACTTTTGGCGCGGTTAGATGGCATCCAACGTTGATGAAAATAAGTCATTTTTGGAATATGGCTTTGAAAATCTTCTACAAAAAAAGAGGCGTTAGGGCTGTCGAGCGCGGCACCAATATCGCCAGACATCAATATTTTTGCATCAGGGTCGTAAACCGAAAAGTTACCAGAAGAGTGCATGTAATGTGCTGGGATAAAGTGCAGGTCGTGACCTGATAAGGATACTTTTCCACCTTCATCTTTGATGGGGGAGAATTGAATTGACTCCATACCAAAATGGCGGATAAACCCTTCCCACAACCAAGGTGAATGTAATGTTGCACTGGGCAGTGCTTTATCCCATAAACCGAGGGAAGAGATGATGTCTGGATCTTGGTGAGAGGCAAAAAGATGCTTGATATGTTCAATCGGCACTTCTTTCACGACGCAACCGAGCATCGCCGAAAACAGTTCAATGCCACCGGGGTCTAGCAATATCGCTTGATCACGATTGACTATCATATATTGGTTGGTATCAATGATTTTTTCTGGTTTGTTTGGATCACGAGCAAACATCACCCAGCGATGATGGCCGCGTTCAAATAGTATTTTTGATTGCATAGTTCACCTGAGAAAAGAGAGAGAATGTTTTGAGCGATAGCATGACGTGAGCTTGAATTTCTTTTGCCAGTTCAGCGACGTTATTCGCAATGCTTTGCAGTTGGGCTTGATATCGCTCATCTGCTTGAGAGGCTTCCACGCTCAGCATGATCGAGATGATTTGTGCAATGCGCAGGTTGTCGTACAAGGTTTGCAATAACTCGTGCAGGTTTTGAGCTTCAGAGTAGAAACTGTGACTGAGTTTGCTATATTCCTCTTGGTTCTGATGATGTACGACATCCAAACTGTGTAAATGCCGAGCGTTATGCGCTTGTATATACACATTTTCAAAACGTTCAAGCGCAGCGCGTGCACGAGTCCTTGCGGTTGCGAGTTGGCTGATACGCTGCGCCTTCAAGTTGATGGTGTGCGACGCCTCTAGCGTGACGCGGACTAAATCGTCAATCGAATCAGTAATTGGCCGAAAACCTGCGGCACTTTCGCCCGCACGCAGAGCCAGAGCTCTGGCATTGCTGGCGACAAGCAGTAATTTTTTTGCAATGAGTACGCTTTGGTTTAGCTCTGCTGCCACTTCCGCCGCAATTACGAAAACCGGTTTGTTGTCCATAGTTATCGAAAATATTCATCAACTTAACGTGTGTTAACTATAGACCAGATTCATATTTTTGAGACTAGATTGCTCGTTTTGGCTCTGTGTTACCTAAACTCAATGGTTTTTCTGCTGCTCAACTTGCCGAAGTGCACGTTGGTACATCGCCCACGCGGCAAGGCCTGCGAGGATGTTACCGACCAACGCCCCGATAAACAGGCCATGCAGTGCCGCTATTTGAGCGCCAACCCATAAACAGGGCAAGAAGAACACAAACAGGCGCAGCGCGGAAATGGTTAAGGCGGTGTATGATTTTGCTAACGCATTAGAAACCGAGACCATTAACATGCAGATACCAAGCGGCCCTAAACTGATTGGCACGATCATTAAGTGCCAGTGCAAAATGGATTCGACACTTTGTTCGCTGGTCATCAGCACTGCAAGGTGGCCGGATAATAGATAGGTCACCACGGCGATGATGAGCTGAAACCCAAGAATAAATTGGCACGCAACACGAACCAATTTTCGAATGTCTTGCAATTGGCCTGCGCCAAGCAAACGACCCACCATCGGTGGCATCGACATAGTTAATGCCAATATTGCGACCATCGCAAAAAACTCAAAACGGGATCCTAACGCCCATGCCGCGACAGCTGCGGTACCGAAACTGGCCAATAGCTTGGTTGCCAGCATCGAAGAAAGCGGTGGAAGAAGCTGGCTTATCATGGCCGGCCCCATGATATGGCTGATAGAGCGAATACTTTTCCCTACATCCAGATCTGACCAATCAAACAGCATCCAGTGTCTTTTCGACACCTTGGGCGCAACCACGAATACGCCAATCCCAAAGGCTAGAATGGTCGCCAGCGCTGCGCCTTCAATACCCAAATCAAAAGTGAAGATAAAAATAGGGTCTAAAATCAGGTTTAAAATGCTGGTGACCATCATCATAGTACCCGGCAACATGGTATTGCCATTGGCTCGACACAGGCTGTATAAAAAGTACAGCACCGCGCCCACCCAAGCACTGACTAACCAATAAATCCAGTAGCTGTCGACGATCTGATATACAGATTCAGGAGCGCTGAGTAGCGCTAAGATGGGATGACGCAGTAAATAGATAATCACTGAAAACAGAGCAACCCCAATGCTGCCGATAGCGACGACTAACCCACCAAGCTGCTTCGCGTAGCGAATTTGGCCCGCACCCAATGCGCGAGCAATCACCGCTGTGGTCGCAATGCCAAGCCCAACCTGAAGGCCAATAATGATCATCTGAATGGGTAATGTAAACCCTTGCGCGGCAAGGGGTAACACGCCAAGTTGGCCGATAAACGCACTATCGACCAGTTGGAAGCTCATGAGGGACAGCACACCAAACATCATCGGCCAAGTCATTTGCAAGAGTTGGCGCGTGAGTGAAGGTGGAGATAACGGGGTGGTGTTTGACATTGCTCGGCTCAACTATATGGGTAGAGGTTTTAATATGTGGCCTCTGCGGTGAAAAACAAGCTCAGAATGGTTTGTACGTTATGTGCGTTGAGTATGTTAACAGCTATACGTGAAGAGAGCGACGTCCATCCCCATCGAGTTGTTCCGTGCAATGACATGAAAATCATCATATTGATGAAATATTTCATAAAAATCTAACCGCTTGGTGAATACTTGAGCGTTAATCTCGTGATGAACTCGTCCTATTTCTATGAAATGAAACCGATTTCATTTCTGTTTTGTGAATCAATTTACGTTTAATGTATTGATGGTGTTAATAAAAAATAACAATAACGCTCTTCCTCAGTTTCATCGCCAAAAGCAGTCGAGCGCGCTGTGAAGCGACACCTAATTTTCACTTGTTTCATTTTTTAAACTGACCACAGAACAAAAACAAACCAAGTGATTAATAGGACTTAACATGAAAAATTATAAGCTTCTACCTCTATCCCTAGCTGTGGCTGCCGTACTCTCTTCTGCTCCTTCTTTTGCCAACGATCCAATGCCAAATCCTGAGGTGTTGGATAAAGAACAACAACCGCTGGTGCTGACGCCGGATATAAAAGTTCCTGCGGGTATCGTATTTTCTGGTTATGCTCGCTATGGCGCAGCCTACCAAAATGGCGATGTCAAACTGGTTGAAACCAATGGCCGTTTAAACGGTAACTCAACAGGCCGTTTAGGAAACGAAGGTAACGGTGGTGAGTTCCAATTTGGTAAAGGATTCGTCAGTGACAGCGGTGCTATTTGGGATGTGGTGGTGATGTTCAACCATTGGGGTGATGAGGTGGGTGTGCCTAAAGCTTACGCTGGCGGAACCAACATTTTTGAAAGCCAACCTGAACTTTATGTATGGGCTGGTCGAGACTTTCACCAACGTATTTCAACGAATTTGAACGACTATTTTTGGATGACGCATGATGGGCAAGGTGGTGGTTTCTACAACCTTAATCTAGGAGGCATTAAATTCGACGCCAGTGTCGTCAGTGCAACGGGAGCTTCTCCTAGCGATCATCCAGATGGTAATTACGCATTGACCACCAAAATCCACGGCATTCAATTTTCTGATACAACCAATCTCAGCATTTATGCTAACTACGGCTTTGATGACAATTCGGATCCAACGGCCAAAAAACTCAACGCGTTTCAAGTGGCGGGTGAATTGAAGTTTGGGGATGACCGTTTGGTGGTGCGTTATGCTGATAACGCCAAAGACAGTGTTTTTTGGAAAACGGAGAATCAATCAGCGTTGTTGGTGAGCTTTGATGGGAGTAAGGCGCTGGGAGACAATGCGGCGATCGAATACCTAGCGGCTTATCAAGCCTACGAAGATGGCGCATACAAACAGTATGACCGTACTAACTACAACGTGTTGGTCCGCCCGATGTATTCTTGGGATGAGACCAGCTCAACGTGGTTAGAAGCTGGCTATGATGTTGTAGATTTTGACAACATCGACGCCACCAACTCTTCTTGGAAAGTGACACTATCGCAGAACATTTCGTTTGGTAAAGGTGCAGGCGCTCGACCAATGCTCCGTTTCTATGCCACTTTGGGTGATGCCGATAACGAAACTGTGATCGACAAAGACGGCCTATTTAAAGCCGCAAGTAACCCAGATACGGTAACGATTGGCGCGATGTGGGAAGCGTGGTGGTAACCCCATATTTGATCATTAACTGTCCATTCTTTTTTCACGGCTCGCTCGATGCCTGCCGTGGTTTTTAACCTCCAGCGATACACTTACGCTTTCGGGCCACATTAGTGGCCCTTTTTTATTTACGGTAATCGGCCACCATCTTTTTCTCTCTTCCGATTGCCATGAAACAGTTTCATGGCTGCTTGGGAAACTGCTGTGGCTTTCAATGTTTAGATAATTGTCATTTGTGTGCCTAGTTCGATGTGATTTCTCTCACGCTAAAGCGAGGGGATATCTTGAATACTAGCTCATGAAAGCGGTTTCTTGTTGGTTTTGTCAGTAATGTTGTGAGGCGAGAGTGGCGACAATTAAAGATGTGTCTGAACATGCAGGTGTATCGCAAGCGACGGTGTCGCGGGTGATTAATGGAACTAGCCGTGTTAGCCACGATAAAAAACTCAGAGTCGAAAAGGCGATTAAAGATCTTGGTTACCGCCCCAATTCTATTGCTCAAGCACTGGCCTCAAGCCGTACGGGGAGCATCGGCATCATAGTACCGGAATTAGGGGGCCCTTTTTATTCAAGCATTTTGCATAACATTGAAGAGCAACTGCGTAAGTTTGGCTACCACGTCGTCGTGACAGCAGGCTCGAACACAGAGCAAGGGCAAAAAGAGTCGGTGCAATTTCTGCTAGGTCGCCGAGTCGATGCATTAATTCTCCATACTCAACATCTAACCGATGACTACTTGATTGAATTGGATCAACAAGGGGTTCATTTGGTGCTAGTGAACCGTTTTATTCCTGAAATGGCCAGCAGCTGTATTGACATTGATAACGAGATAGGTGGCTTTTTGGCGACACAGTATTTACTCAGTCAGGGTCATCAACGAATTGCTTGTATTACTGGGCCATTGGATAAATCTGATGCGCGAGGCCGTTTGCAAGGCTACCGAAAAGCGTTGGAAGAGGCTGGGCTTGACTATGAAGAAGCACTCGTGTCTGAAGCTGGTTTTACCGAAGAATCCGGCGTCAAAGCGATGCGCAAATTACTGATGCGTCACTGTGAATTTAGCGCCGTATTTGCTTCAAACGATCATATGGCATTTGGTGCATTTGAAGAGTTGCGCCGTGTCGGGTTGCAAATACCACAACACATATCCTTGGTTGGATTTGACGATATTTTATTCGCGCGTTACCTCACCCCGGCGTTAACGACCGTGAATTTCCCTCTTGAACAGATGAGCTTAGAAGCGGTTCAGCTCGTTATTCAAAAGCTGCACAAAAACAAACGCGACGTGAACTTCAAATTATCCCCTTCGTTGGTGATACGAGACTCCGTCAAAAATTTACTCAACACCCTATAAACCTAACAATAAAGATATTAAGGATGAATCATGAAATTTAAGACCTTAGTGCTATCAAGCGCCGTGGCTTTAGGATTTTCTTCGCTTACATATGCTGCCGACCACACCATCCGTTTAGACGGTTTCCCCGACTTTGATAGTAGTTTGAAAGTCTTATTGCCGGACTTTGAACAAAAGAGTGGTATCAAGGTTGACTATTTAATGAATAACCACGGCGACCACCACACCAAGCTGACGACGAACCTTGCCACAGGATCCGGAGCGGGGGATGTGATTGTGGTTGATGTAGAGAAAATTGGCCCCTTTGTTGCCTCCGGTGGCTTAGTCAATTTGTCGGAAAAATATGGCGCGGACAAATTCCAAGACCATTTTGCGCCTTATGCTTGGGCACAAGGCAAGGGTGGCGATGGCCATATGTATGGCATTCCTGTCGACCTTGGCCCAGGCGTGATGTACTACCGAACCGATGTGTTTGAAAAGGCGGGGATTGACATCAATCAAGCGATAAAAGATTGGGACTCCTACATCAAAGCCGGTGAAATATTGAAGAAACAAAACGTACAGCTGATTGCATCCGCCGCTGATGTAGCACAAGCGATCATTTTTACCACGGTTCCTGACGGCGAAGGATTGTATTTTGATAGTAAGGGAAATTCAGTCGTCACTTCCGAACGTTTTGTACATGCATTTGAAGTGGCAAAAACGATTCGTGAAAAAGGGCTAGATGGCCGAATTTTGGCATGGTCTAACGAATGGTATGAAGGTTTCCGTAACGGTACTTTTGCCACTCAGCTTTCTGGTGCGTGGTTACTCGGACATCTGAAAAACTGGATTGCGCCAGATACAGCAGGCAAATGGGCCGTATCAAACCTTCCTGATGGTATTTACGGCAGTTGGGGTGGTTCATTTCTCTCAATCCCTACTCAATCAAAACATCAAGATGATGCGTGGAAGCTGATTGAGTACATGACAACCAACCGTGATGTGCAGCTTAAAGCGTTCGAAACGATTGCCGCGTTCCCCTCTAATGTCACGACTTACGATGACCCAATGTTCAATGAAGAAATTGAATTTCTAGGTGGTCAAAAAGCGCGTTTGTTGTTTGCGAATGTGGCAAAAAACATCAAACCAGTCGCGCCTGCGAAAGGCGACCATGTGGCTCGTTCTATCATCTTAGAAAATGCACTGATGGAAGTGTTGGATGAAGGCAAAGACATCAAAGCCGCACTGAAAGATGCAGAACGTTTGATTCAGCGTCGTACCCGTAATATGCAATAGCACGGTCATCATTAAAAAAGAACCGCCAGCGGTGCTGGTGGTTCACTAAGCGTAAGTTATAGAAGGCATGATGTTATGCCTAAGAGGTCGTTATTATGAATCACGTTACGAGCAATGCTGTGCAAGCGCCATCGGGTCGACGTTTTTTTTCTCACCTGAGTTTGAAAGCGCTTACACCGTACGGGTTTCTATTGCCGTTTTTGATTATTTTTTCTGTTTTTGGAGTTTTTCCTCTCCTGTTTTCTGTCTATCTCTCTTTTCATGCGTGGAACCCCGTCGAAGGGGTTGCCGCCATGAATTATGTGGGATTTGATAACTACCAAGTTGCATTGACCGACCCTTGGTTGTGGCGTTCATTAAGCAATACATTGTGGTTGGCGATAACCTCGGGCGTCGCTCAACATTTAGTGGCTATTCCAGTGGCCTATATTTTGGTTTCATTGGGCGATCGGCTGCGTCATTGGCTGACATCCGCTTATTTTTTGCCATTCATTACCTCAACGGTGGCGGCGTCGCTCATCTTCTTCAATATGTATTCACCCAATTCGGGCATCATCAACCAAAGCTTAATGGCTTTAGCTGATAGCAGTGTCTTTGGCTGGGCATTTTCTTGGCTTAATGAGTATCAACCTATCCGTTGGTTAGATGATGCCAACATGATCAAACCCTCGATTGCCATCATGGTTTTTTGGAAATACACCGGTTTTAACATCGTGTTGTACACCACAGGTTTAATGACCATTCCCAAAGAAATTTTAGAGGCCGCGCGGATGGATGGCGCTAACGCCTTTCGCCGTTTTTGGAATATCTCACTGCCGATGATTCGCCCTTTCGTTTTCTTTGCCGTCACCATGACCATCATTGGCAACTTACAACTGTTTGAAGAACCGTTTGTATTAACGCGCGGCACCGGAGGCGTAGGCCAAGCAGGCTTAACCATCTCAATGTATCTCTACAAAGTGGGTTGGGAGTGGCTAGAGATGGGCACGGCATCCGCTATTTCTTGGCTGCTGTTTGCGCTGATTGCAACTTGTACTGCGATTCAGTTTTTCTTCTTTGGTAAAAAAGGGTTGGGGGAGTAATAGCATGTCAATCCACGCTTTAAAACTCAGTGATCGCAGCATTGAACTCATCACTAAAGTAATGATGGCGCTACTGGCGGTTGTATTGATTGTCTCGGCGTTGATCACTGTTTTCCCATTTTTGTGGTCGGCGCTGCTATCAACGCGCGATCGTACGGAAATCTTCGGTTCAGGCATCAGCTTTGCCATTGGGGATAGCTTAGCCATTAACTATGCAAAGCTGTTGCAGATTATGCCGTTTTGGCAGGCGATGTTTAACTCTATCTACATTGCCTTTTTAGGCACCACTATCTCACTGTTGTTTTGCAGTATGGGCGGTTACGCGTTTGCTGTGTTTCAGTTCAAAGGTAAGAACGCGCTATTTGGCATGTTGGTGGCTTCCATGATGATCCCACCCGTCTTGAGCTTGATCCCTTATTTTATGATCGTGAAATTTCTGGGTTTGATGGATAACCACATGGCGGTTTGGCTGCCGTTTACCACCACTCCATTTGGGATTTTTCTAATGCGCCAACACGTGATGGCCTCTATTCCTAAAGAGTTATTAGAAGCGGGCAAACTCGATGGCGCGGGAGAGTTTCGTACTTACTGGAGCGTTGTTTTGCCGTTGATGAAACCAGCGTTGGCAACACTGGCGATTGTACAGTTTGTCTTTTTCTGGAACAGCTTTATGAACCCGTTAGTGGTGCTCACATCGCCAGAAAACTACGTCATTACTCAGGCGTTACGTAGCGTGCAAGGCATTCCAAATACGCCTTGGGGTGCGGTGATGCTTGGCACCACCATTTCTATATTGCCGTTGGTGACTATCTATCTCTTTGCGTCCAAACAGATGATAAGCGGCTTAACATCCGGTGCAGTAAAAGGCTAATTGGCCTTTAATCCCTCATTTTAGTTACTCATGCTGGCGTGGTTTTGTTGAAAGAAGGCGCAGTGTGAAGGAGAAAAATTATGGCAAAAGTTGAATTTAAGAACATTAAGAAGTCGTTTGGTCATGTGGATGTTGTTAGGCATTTTGATTTCACGGTGAATGATGGTGAGTTTGTGGTATTTCTTGGCCCATCGGGTTGCGGAAAATCAACCACATTACGCATGTTGGCGGGGCTGGAGTCGATTACGGCCGGTGATATTTACGTTGGTGACAAGTGGATGAATAACGTAGATGCCAAAGATAGAGACTTAGCGATGGTGTTCCAAAGTTATGCGCTTTACCCACATATGAGCGTGTATGAAAACATCGCGTTTGCATTGAAGTTAAAAGGCATGCCAAAAACTGAAATCGATAAGGAAGTGCGTAAAGCGGCAAAAATGTTAGAGCTTGACCCGCTCCTTGATCGTAAGCCTAAAGAGTTATCCGGCGGTCAACGCCAACGCGTGGCGATGGGGCGTGCCATGGTGCGTACGCCAAAAGTGTTCTTGTTTGATGAGCCACTTTCTAACTTAGATGCCAAACTTCGTGGTGTGATGCGCGAAGAGATCAAGCAGTTACATCGTCAGCTTAAAACCACCACTATTTATGTTACGCATGATCAAATTGAGGCCATGACGCTCGCTGATCGCATTGTGATCCTCAAAGATGGCTATGTTGCGCAAGTCGGTACGCCAACAGAGGTGTTTCAACGCCCGGCGAACAAATTTGTGGCGCAGTTTATTGGTAACCCTTCGATGAACATGCTTGATGCACAACTTATCCAGCAAGATGGCGAATGGCTTATCCAACTGGGTGACATCTTTATCCCGCTTCCCGAGCGATTTAAAGCGCATGCGTCTAAAAACCTCGCATTGCATGTCGGTATTCGCCCCACCGATATTCACTTACGCGCAGAACAAGTTAACCATGAACGCGTCTTGCCAATTGCCGTCACGCTCAAAGATAAAGAGTTGCTCGGTGCGAGTATTTTGTTGAAAACCCATGTTGCAGGCCAGCCTTTGATGGTGGAAACCCAAGCGGCAGAGGTAGAGGTGACGAAGGTTACACTCTATCTCGACCTAGATGCGATTCATATTTTTGATGCGCTGAGTGAAAACTCATTGGCCAGTTTTTAATGGTGAACAAGACGATGACAATAATAAAGCAAGCCCCTTATTTCGACGTTTGGCCCAAAATAGAATCAGCAATCAAAGCTGACCCTGAAATTGAACAGCAAGTAGCAAGAATCGTAGAGTTGATGACCTTAGAAGAAAAAATTGGCCAGATTATCCAACCAGAAATCCGCGATATTACGCCGCAAGAAATCATCGATTATAAGATTGGTACGGTACTCAATGGTGGTGGCTCTTGGCCAAACAGCAATAAACATGCACCAGCCAGTGAATGGGTAGCGAAAGCCGATGAATACTGGTTTGCCGCAGAAAAAGCTTATCAAGGTCGCCCATTTCATATTCCGTTTATGTGGGGGACTGACGCAGTACACGGCCACAATAACGTCTTTGGTGCAACCGTATTTCCGCACAATATTGGGTTGGGGTGCGCGCGCAATCCTGCTTTAATTCGCAAAATTGGCCGTATTACCGCGCTGGAAATCGCCGCGACGGGTATTGATTGGACCTTTGCACCAACCGTGGCCACCCCTCGTGATTTGCGTTGGGGGCGCTGTTATGAAGGTTACTCTGAAGACCCCGAAGTGACTTATGTTTATGCCAGTGAAATGGTCGCAGGTTTGCAAGGTGACGCCATTGACTTACAAGGTGAGCATCATGTGATCTCAAACGTCAAACATTGGGTGGGCGATGGCGGCACAGTGAATGGTGTTGATCGTGGCAGCAATACTTACAGTGAAGATCTGCTGCGTAACGTGCATGCCATGGGCTATTTCAGTGGCCTTAATGCCGGTGCGCAAGTGGTGATGTCTTCATTTAACTCGTGGGATAACCAAGCGAACTACGATCACGCGCCGCACATTTCAGGTGATTACAACCTCAAAATTCATGGCAGTAAGTACCTACTCACTGATGTTTTGAAAGATCAAATGGGCTTTGATGGATTAGTTGTAACCGATTGGCATGGTCATTCTGAAGTCAGTAAATGTACCGATGGTAATGCGACTTACGCTATCAATGCGGGTAACGATATCTTAATGATCCCTATTCGTGAGCATTGGCAATCAGCCTATCGTCAAGCGGTGAGCGATGCCAAAAGTGGAGTACTGAGCCAGAGCCGAATTGATGATGCTGTGACGCGTATTTTACGGGTGAAAATGCGCGCGGGTTTATGGAAAAAACCGCATCCTTCAGCGCGAGCTTTGGCTGGTCAGCAGTCTTTGATTGGTTGCTCTGAACATCGTGCTATCGCTCGCCAAGCCGTGCAGCAATCGATGGTACTGTTGAAAAATAACAAGGGTATTTTACCGCTCAAACGTGGGTGCAAGGTTGTGTTAACGGGCAGCGGCGCCAATGATTTGCAAAAGCAAGCGGGCGGGTGGAATCTCACTTGGCAAGGGGATGAAAATAACTTAGCCGATTTCCCCGGAGCCACCACAGTGAAAATGGCGTTAGAAGCCGAATTGGGCATAGATAATGTTTGCTACGATCCAGAATTAGCAGGTGATTGGCAAGCGGGTGATATTGCGGTTGTGGTGTTTGGTGAAGATCCTTATTCTGAAATGATGGGTGACATCAAAGCGTGGCAATCTTTGGAGTTTTCAACCTTGAAACGTCGCTACCGAGCAGATAGCGAAAAAATCAAAGCATTTCATAAGCGCGGCGTAAAAGTGGTATCGATTTTCTTTAGCGGTCGTCCACTGTTTGTCAATGAAGAAATATCCTTGTCTGATGCTTTTGTTGCGGCATTTTTACCCGGCAGCGAAGGACGTGGCATTACTGATGTTTTAGTGGCTAAAGAGAATGGTGAAGTTAATATCGACTTCTCTGGTACCTTGTCATTCAGTTGGCCCAATAAAAAGCGCAGCACCTGTGTGAACCGTATTCCTCCTCATATTCCCAACTATGTCGTGCCTGAATGTGAGCAGTCTCCTGTTGGGGAACATGCTCCTTTATTTGAATACGGTTATGGGCTTAATTACGCTGAAAAAAAACAAACTCGAGATTTGGATAACCTTGATCTAGATATCGACTCAGAAGAAGTAAAATGGCAAGCAACACATGCAGAGCATCTGTATGGCATTATGGCGACGATAGGCGATTATCAACTTAAAGTGTCGGATGCTGAACATTGGATGGGCGTGGATGTCTCACGCAACAACGTGATGAAACTCGGTGCTGTCCGAACTAAGCCGTATAACTACCAGCAGCAGCAAGACGCCGTTGAGGTAGAAATTCTGGGGGGTGGAGCAATGGTTTATGCGCAAACGGGGCTAGGGCAAGCGGAAGATTTCAGCCATTACGATAATGCGCATGGTGTGGTCAGTTTTGAGATTAAAGTGCTCAGAGCGGCAACAGAACCTGTTTATTTGTCACTGCAACGCGCCGTTGTTCCTGGATGTTTGGGGGATATTGATAACGTGGTTAAAGTGGACGTCAGCCACTACTTTTCCACCGTCAATGATAGCTTTACGCGCGTGAACATTGCTTGTTCACATTTCTCTGAGCAGGGATTAAGTTTTACTCATCTCGACACGCCCTTCTCATTATTTACTAATGGTGAGTGTCAATTTGTGATCGCCAATATATGTTGGGATACACAGTAAAAAGAAACGATAGACTCCTTCTCCGTGTGGAGAAGGAGTGCTTCTAAAGGGCCAAACATCGCCATGAGAAAATCAAAGAAAGCACCCACTGTTTATGATGTCGCTAAGCTTGCCGAAGTTTCGGCAAGCACTGTCTCTCGTTTTTTGAATCGCACAACTTACGTATCGGATGAAAAAAGCCAAAATATTGAACGTGCAATTAAAACCCTTGGCTACAAACCTAGTTACCCAACCAGTCATCTAGGCAATAAGCGTTCGATGACTATTGGTGTATTAGTGCAGCACGCAGAGAGCCCTCACACCAGTCGAATTCTGAATGACATGGAGAAGGTATTAATGACCCAAGGGTATTCACTGGTGATTGCCACAGGTCAGTGGCAGAAAAACTTGGAAGCACATGCACTGGAGTATCTTGCCAGAAGCAATGTCGATGGAATGATCATAGTGACAGGCAGTTTAAAAAGCGATCAAATCCTCAAATATGCTCAATCGATTCCCATCATTGCTGTCGGCCACCAAATTGTTAGTAATAATGTACGTTGCATTAATGTGGACAATGTACTCGGCGGTTATATTGCCACCTTGCACCTATTGCAATTAGGGCACGTGAACATTGCTCATATAAAAGGGCTCGCTAATCAGCCTGATTCAACCGCCCGTTTCACTGGCTACCAAAAAGCGCTTCGTGAAGCGGGAATTAAGCCTATGCCTAAACTCATTAAACAAGGTGACTTTAGCTCTGAATGTGGGTATGAAAAGACGGTTGAACTGTTGCAGTCGAAAGTCCATTTCTCGGCGATTTTTGCTGCTAATGATCAAACGGCTTATGGTGCCATTAAGGCGTTAACTGACCACGGAGTGCGAGTGCCAGATGATGTTTCAGTGATTGGTTTTGATGACTTACCTGTCTCTCAGTATTTCACTCCGGCCTTAACGACATTGCGCCAACCAATTGAAGAGATCGGTGCGGTGTGTGCGCATTCCATTCTCAACTTGCTCAGTGGTGAGAGGCACGATGCTAGGTTACCCCCTATCGATTTAATTGTGCGAGAGTCCACAAAGTCTATCTATCGTTAATAAAAAGCCCTCGTTAGAGGGCTAGTCGGACATGAAATTATAACCGTCGGAATTGGCGAACTAATGTGCCTTGAGAGCTAAGGTTTACCACTAAATCCTCACATTCATCTTCGTGTATCGTTGGCTTATAACATCAATATGACTTACAACTTGACCT
Organism: Vibrio sp. V04_P4A5T148; assembly: GCF_963875605.1. Taxonomy (NCBI): domain Bacteria; kingdom Pseudomonadati; phylum Pseudomonadota; class Gammaproteobacteria; order Vibrionales; family Vibrionaceae; genus Vibrio; species Vibrio sp. V04_P4A5T148. The sequence goes on along the minus strand of NZ_CAWNMS010000016.1, from coordinate 70,657 downwards.
TACGAGTAAGCTTGCCACAATGTGCGCATGCAATAACTGTAGGGAAAACAGTATGATATTTTATTCTTTTGGGCGGCTAAAACCTATCGCGTTACTCTTAACTTCTTTACTTTCATCAACTTCTTTCGCTGCTATCAGTGATGCGCCAGTGGTTGGCGGGCTGTTTAATTCGGCGCAAATATTGAAAAATCAAATGGCGTCGTCTTTAAGCTATTCAACACGCTTTGCCCGTGATTCGACCTTATTTACCATCGCCGGGGTAACACTCGATAGCTATATCCTTATGTTGCCTTTAGATGCAAAAACAAAAGCTCGCGTTATTGCACAAATTTCTAACCCAACTTACGCCATCCCGCTGGGCTACTTTTTATATCAATATTATGATCGTTATACGGGGTTAGAAAATGATGATGTATTTAAACAGTATTTAAGTACTGTTTATGACGCAAAGGTTTTAAAGGGATTCGAGCATAGCCTCTACCATTATGGGGAAGAGGTGGTGAGTGAACAAAAAGAGAATATTAAAGATCAAGGGCATCATGAAGGGATTAAAGTGGATGCCCAATTTATTGCGGCCATGGTGACTGTATATGATGCCTTGGTTGAAATTGGTGAGTGGCAACAGCTTGAGAGATTGCCGGATCACTATCAATATCTGACGTCAAGTGAACCCGATCGATTGCTGATTAATAAAATCCAACCGATAGTGATCCAAATCATTAGTCAGGCTGCTAATGGGATGGATGAAGGAGAGATGAAGCAAGCCCTTTTTGGGGTATTAGAAGATGCAAAGCCAGAAAATACAGCACGTGTGAACAACAAAGCAGAGGCAATCACGGTTACTTTGATTGATTTTGTGCGTATGAACGTATTAAAAGGCTACCGTCAATTTGTCTATCAGCAAGAGCGTGAACAAGCACTAAATTCCTGGTTACAAAAAGCACTTGATGATGATCCTCAAGCATTGATTGCGTTTCTCCGCTCTCAGCAACAACGTCGTATGGCAGTGCAGATCACCGTGGATGCTTTGCAACAAGGGCTGATCGAAGGTTTGGTTGACCCGAGTAAGCCATTTATCCGCAAAGCTCACCAAGATCACAACAATCGATTGAGCACTAAGCCTTCTTCAATGGAGGTGGTTCAACCCGAACATCAGCAGCAAGTACGTTTCATGCAGATATTGGCTGAGCAGCCTTACCACGATCCACATTACTTGCCGTTTTTTAAACGCTTGTATCGTGATCATCGCGCTTCTATTACTCAAGTGGGTATTTCATCAACACCAACGATCAGTGTGCGTAATTTACCGATCATAAAAACAGGAGCGAAGGTGTCCGGCCAAGGCGGTACTGGCATACCTAATTTCCACTTTGTTGATCGCACAACCGACCGTGCTTATTACTTTTTTGGTAATGATGCACTGCAGCTTGATCGCTTACTGGCTAAAAACCAAGTACAAACGATGTTTGATCGCCTCGCTTACCTCAACACCCTCAACTGCAATGCGCAATACGATTGGAATGCTCATACCACTTATGATGGTTTAGTGAATTTGGGGGCGGGTGAGGCACTACGTGATTTTGGTGAAAAGCGGTGTGTGCGTGAGCTGAAAGAGCGCGCGATTGTCGAACGTGAACTCCAACAGTTGCGAGCGACATTAGTTGAAGAGGTCACGCGCTATCAGCAGATAAGCAAGTGGGATTTTTATACTCGCTGGACTCGCCATCAAGTGCTTGCTCACCAGTTGAAACAACTTGCACAAAAAGAACTGAAAGGAATGCCCGACTATACGCTGATTTATAATCCATGGCCGGATCATTTTGCTCATTTTAGCGGCCCATTCAGCGATGAAGTCATCATGCCAACTGGGGAACTAAACCGCCTCGATTACTGGCTAGCGCAAATAGAAGCAACCTATCAAGACGCGGGAGTATATGACCGCACGTTATGGGGCATGGCTGGCGATCATGGTTTAGCGCCTGTTTATTTCTCCCTCAATCCAGAAAAACAGATCTTTGAACCGCTAGCCTCACAACTGGGAATAAAACTCAAGGTGAAGAAAATCTCATCGGATGAGGGAGAAGGGCCAAAAATGACGAATACGATTAACGCGCCGTCAAACAAAGGGATTGATGTGGTCGTCGCTTCCACTGCGGGTGGAAATTTTATGATGGATTTCTTTAATGCAGAAGCTGGATGGGAAGTTCAACCGGTTTATCAAGAGTTGATCCGTTGGCAACCGATCCATTCTAAGCCAGGGCAGCCAGTTGATGTGATCGATGAAACCGTAGCGCGACTTGCTGAAAGCCTAGATTATTTAGTTGTGAGAGAAAAACCATGTGATTTAACAGGCTGTTCTGTACGGTTGGTTGGCGAGCGGCAAGGTAAACGAGTGGATGAATGGATTGAAAAAAAGGGTGATAAACTGCGCTATTTTGCTGAATCGGGCCAGCCATTGTTGCTTGGCGTTCAGCAGCTAAATGCTTATTTGTCGCCTCCTTCATCTGACGAGCTAGAACATTATGCACAACTCGTCGAACGTTGCGTTTATCACGCTAAAGCGAATCAAGCTGAGACGTGGTGCTCAAGTGCGCAGTGGCGAGAGTTAACACGTTTTACGTCCCGTCCAGATTCGGTTAATCAGCTCGCTGCTATTTATGAAGACGACCGTGCGGGCACCATTAACCTATTTCCTAAAGAGGGCGTTGGCTTTAATACTAAAGTTCCGGGGCGTCATGCGGGTGAAAGCTATCTAGAAAAAGATGCTTTTATCGGTTTTTGGGGGAGTCCAATTGGCAATCAAGCCACGCCGCTCGGTTCAGTCGAAAATGGCTCACTTGCGCCCACTCTTTATCACTATTTAACGGGAGACGAAGTTAAAGTTGGTGAAGATGGGTGGGGTTATCCATCGGTTCTTAAACAGTTGGATATTCGCTAGCGAGAGTTGGCCGTTATGACTGCCAATGAAATAAGTGAGCGTTAGGCTCTATTGAGTGAAGAACGTTCGCTTGTTTCATTGGCTTCGATTGCAGCCTTAAGTGGCAGGTTGTTCAGTACGTTTAAACTTCAAACGATTTTTCACATCTCGGCTATCGAGAATACGTTGGCTGTGATCAATATCGAGCTTGGATTTTGCCAATCGATCATACAGCAGCACATTGACGCTCGCGGCCAAATTCATGCAACCAATCGTTGGGATGTATACAACCTCGCTGGCTTGGTTAACTATCTCTTGTGGAATAGAACCATCTTCAGGGCCAAACACATACAGCGCTTTTTCCGGGTGAATAAACTCGGGCAGTGGTGTAGCCCCTTCTGCCAGTTCAACACAGACGATTTTCATCTCACTTGGCAAGTCCTGCGTGATCTCTACCATCGCGGTGAGCGGGATTTTACTTTGAATGTTTTTTGTGTCGGTTTGAAATTTCACTGCGCGATCATAACGCTCACCACTGTAGCGAACCGCGCATGCTTGGTAGCAACCTGCCGCGCGCATCACACCACCTACATTGGTTGGGCTTTTAGGGTTACACAAACCAATGATCACTGACATTTCACGTTCCACAAAAAATCCTCTCACAATTTGGGGCGGGCAGTATAACGCTAAAATTTGCCTTGAAAGAAAAAATATCGATAAATCGTTCAATAGTTTTTATATTTTTCGTGACCTTTCTTGGAGTACTCAAACTGTCGTATTTCTTACATCAATATTTCATAGGGGGATGGCTTAATTTATTTTTTCACAGTTAAAGGATGAAAACGTGAAGATTATTAATAAAGTCATTCTATTTGGGTTGTCTCTTGCTGCTCATGCGGCATTGGCGGACACCGATATTTATTTAACCAATAACTCTGCGCTGCCAATGTCTATTGCCGTGAAACAGACCGGATCTGATCAGTTGCAACAAGGCAGTGAATGGCAGCAACACAGTGAAACGCTAGGCCCGTGGGAAACTAAAATGGTGCTCAGCTTTAACCGCTGGCAAGGGGTGAAATCTGGCAAAACGTACCAATTTGAAACCATGGTGACTTTGCCGCAAGGGCAGGTTTTCTCTTTACAGCAGAAGATGGAAGGTCATTGGTATAACTCAAGCATTGAGCATAGGGTACAAGCACGAGATATTCCTCTTCAGTGGCAAAATGATCGTGCGGTTCACCGTTATTACTCAACGCAGTTGATTGAACGTCCAACCGAGCTTGCGTTTAAATCCGTCAGCACCACTCGTTACGACGACATTTATTACACCATTACGCCAACGAATACAGAAGAAACACCCGATGCTGAGACCTTAAAAGTGATGACCTATAACGTTTGGGCGTTACCTGTGATTGCTTCAAATATTGCCGAGCGTTTTGCTATCATCCCTCAGCACATCAAAGGGTATGATGCCGTAATGCTGCAAGAAGTGTTTGCTGCGGGGCGTGATGCCTTTCTTCGAGAGCTGGCAAAAGAGTATCCGTACCAAACGAAAATGCTCGATAAGTCTGGGGTGAATATCCATGACGGTGGAGTGATCATCGTCAGCCGCTACCCAATTGTTAACCAAGGACAGTATGTTTTCCCTGATTGCTCGGGAACTGACTGTTTTGCTGATAAAGGGGTGAATTATGCTGAAATCATCAAAAATGGTCAGGCTTATCATCTGTTTGCAACGCATACTGCCTCGTTTGATACCGATACCGCTCGCGATTATCGCCAACGTCAGTTCAGACAGATGCGCAGTTTTGCGCAATCATTCTCTATTCCCAGTACAGAAACGGTGATTTATGGCGGTGATTTTAACGTGAATAAACGTAAATTTGCCGATGACTATCAAAACATGCTCGCGAATCTTGCGTCAACCGAACCTAGCTACGCAGGCTATACCGAATCAACGTTTGATCCGCGTATCAATGATTTTGCAGGAGAACCCTTATCCGGTGGTGAAAACGTGGAGTACCTTGATTATGTGGTGGTAAGCCAAGAGTTTGCACAACCAAGCGAACAACAAAACCGCAATACTGTGCTGGTGCCAAGAACCACGGACGAGCGTTTATGGCAGCATTACAATTTATCGGATCACTTTCCGGTTAAAGCTGAGATCCGCTAGATGCGTTGGGTTAGGTTATTGATCTGCGTTGCCTTAGTCGGCAGCGCAAGTTATTGGTGGGTGAAGAGGGATGAATTTCCCACTATCCAAACACCCCCCAATAGAATTGAGGTTGCATTGCCGGGCACGGTGCGTTTGCCAGAGCAAAGTAGTGTTGCTTTGTTGGCTAATCGCGATCATCCAACCCATGAAGAGTGGACACTCGTTGGTGAAACGCTGCAAACAGAAATAGGCAAAGCGCTGAGAGAGAGAATAGAGCAGTTTTGGCAGCAGTGTCGTCAGCAAAATGTGTGTGCTGCGCGGCTACAACAACTACAAGCGTAGTTGCCCCATGAACGTTATGAGCTGGTTGTACTCTATTGGCAAAAACAGGCGCAACGTGACGCGTTGCTTGGAATGGAACTCATCAGTCAGGATACGGAATTAGGTGACAAAATGGCTTATGTAAAATCGATTGATCAACAAGTATGGGGGCGACAAGCGGATATCTTGTTTGCTGATCAGTACGCTTATGATGATTTTGTACAGCAACCCAATGACTACGAAGGCATTGCTTCCGTAGAAGAGGCGTTGCAGAGCATTGAACAGCGGCTTACACAGCACCAATATCAATGGGATACCTTTTCATTAAACACAGGTAATGCACGCTATGAACAAGCGATTCGGCTGATCCCTCAACATTTATCGTTAGAACAGCGCTTAGAAGTACAACAAGGTTTGGCCGAACTTTACTTAAATGAACATGAGCGCAGTGAGGTGGCCCATCGCCAAATCGAGCAACAAGCGCAGGCTGCTCAAGTCATTGACTACCAGCAAGCGTTAGCACAGTTAGAAAAGACGCTCTCAAGCCAGAGAAAGACAGCCTATGCCACCCTTTCGACAGAAGAGTGGGTGCGCTACGCGGCAAAGCAGCGTTATGAGTTTAGAAAAGCATTTTTTGCTCGTTAGGATGAATAAGATAACCACTGCGCTCTTTATTCACTCGCCATGAACCGTTAAACTCACCAGCAAATAACTGACTTGGATTGATCATGGCAACCTTATCTCTACAAGAGCAAATGCTAAAAGCGGGTTTAGTTAACGCCAAAAAACTCAGCAAAGCGAAAAAGAGCTCTAAAAAATCGCGCGTGCAAGCACGTGAAGTGAAAGCGGCAGTAGAAGCGAATAAAGTCGAGCAACAAGAGCGCGACAAGGCACTGAATAAACAGCAAAAAGAGCAGTTGTTGAGCAAAGAAATTCGCGCTCAAGTAAAACAACTGATTGAGATGAATAAGCTGGATCTAAAACACGGTGAAATCAAATACAACTTTGTTGATGGTAAGTTGGTCAAGTCACTTTATGTCGATTCACTGGTTCGCGACCAACTGAGTAAAGGAATCCTGGCTATCGCGCGTTATGAAGATGGCTATGCTGTCATCCCGGGTGTGGTAGCGGATAAAATCTTCATGCGTGATGAAGAGAGCATTATCGAAAATAAAACTGCCGATGAATCTCTACCTGCTGAAGATGATCCGTACGCGGATTTCGTAGTCCCTGATGATTTGATGTGGTAATTCCTTTCAGCTCTCCTTCTCAACGGAGGAGGGCTCTCGTTCTCCCTTCCTACCTCTACTTTCCACTCTACAATAACGTTATCCGCGATAGTGGGTAGTGGTTCTTTTTCCGTTGAAGCTGTGGCTTGAGTCGAACTCAATACAATTGCCGCTATTAAGCCAAGTAGACGTATTAATAAGAGAAGAGTGGCTGCAACACAAAGTATCATTGGCTGATTCTTAAAGAAGATAAATGATACTTTTTGTCGAATGTTGCATGGGTGATGCTGCTAGACTTGTTCATGAACTTATTCATAGGAGAAAACAATGAACTCGACGATTTTTAGCTCGGCCATCGTCACCACGACGTTAACCACCAGCTTATTATTTGCAGGGATGGCAAATGCTTTGCAACTCAGCAGCCGTGATATCCAAGAAGGCCACCCGATGGCAAAAACCTTTGAATTTTCAGGCTGGGGTTGTTCTGGGGAGAATCTTTCGCCGCACTTAATTTGGACCGATGCACCACAAGGAACCAAAAGCTTTGCTATTACGGCTTTTGATCCAGATGCTCCGACAGGAAGTGGCTTTTGGCATTGGATTGCGCTGGATATTCCAGCGACAGTGAGTGAGCTAGCGCGTGGGGTTGAAGTCAAAAAGCTCGGTGCAATAGAAACACGTATCGATTATGGCAGCGTTGGTTTTGGTGGTGCTTGTCCGCCAGAAGGGCACGGAATGCACCGTTACCAGTTTACGGTATGGGCTCTCCCGACGGAAAAACTCAATTTGGCGGCCGATGTATCACCTGCGGTGGTTGGTTTTACCCTCAATAGTTTGGCGTTAGAAAAAGCGACGCTGACCGCAACCTATACACGCTAATTCATGGGGGAGTGATGAATCACCAATACCAAGTCACCACCTTTCGAGCCGCTCAGCAACAAAGGCTGAGAAATGTGAGGATTCACTCTCCAAGCTTGATTCAGATCCAATCTGGCAGTAAAAAACTGTTTCATAAAGAAGAGGCCACTAATCTATCGAGCACTTCGTTATTGTTGTGTGAGGCCTCAGCTTCGCTCAGTTTCGAAAATTTACCAGAACACGGTTACTTCTCGTCAAGGCTGTTCAGTTTCACCTACCGCCCGACCGAGGCGATGCTTACGTTAAGCGCAAGTCATGAGCGCCCAGTTATGTGGCCTGTGATTTCAACCAACTCTTCACTGAAAAGTTCGCTCAATGCGCTCGCCTCGTTCGATCTTTCGTTAATCAGCCAAGAAACCCAAGCCTATCTACTGATGGTGTTATACCAACAATTGGCTGAGCAAGGTGTACTGCATTGGCTCTTTGGGAGTACTTCTCTACCCTTTGAGCAGAAGCTGAGAAACTACCTCGCCCAGTCACCAGAAGAAGAACATCCACTTGAGCGGGTAGCAACGCACTTTGCCATGAGCCGCGCGACCTTAATTCGACGCTTAAAGCAACATGGCACCCGTTACCGTGAGGTTTTGGCTGAAGTGCGTGTGAATCACGCGCTGAACTTAATGCAAGGTGGCCAACGAAATATAGCGATATTGGCACAGTGTTGCGGCTACCAATCGGAACAGCGATTTAATCAACGCTTTCGCAGTCAGTTTGGTTTAAGCCCCAAAGCGTATTTACAAACTCTTGGTATGCGAGGTAAAGGTACGCCAGATAAAGAGACAAAAAAACAGCCCATTTTATCCAATGAGCTATTTTAAGATTGAGAGTAGATCAAAGCGGTTTAGACACTTCATCGACCAAATACAAAATGGATTGATATGGAATGCCGCTGTGGTGTGATAGGCCAATTTCACAGGTACGGCTATTACTGAATCCGCGTTCGCAGTGAGCAGGGACTTGCTCTTTGAGCGGATGAATGGCCGCCGCATTCAGTTCTGGCGTGGTAAAGCCTTTATCGCCCGCCCAGCCGCAGCATTGAATATGCTCTGGCACAATCACCGTGCTGACGCAGGTTTGGGTCAATTTGAGCATATCGGCTTCCAACCCCATTTTGCGTGCACTGCAGGTGATATGCAGCATCACAGTTTCTTCTTTGACTTTGATCGCTAAAGAATCCAACAGATACCTATTGACAAAACCGACGGGTTCTAATATTTCCAGTGGTTTAGTAAATTGTTCAATACTGCGTTTTGCACACGGGCTAGTGTCCATCAGTACCGGATATCGCCCTTGTTGGCTAGCTTGCCATAACGCGGCTTCTAACTGCTGCGCTTTTGACTGTGCAAGCTCATTCATTCCCTTGCTGTCATAGGGCATGCCACAACATTGGCTGTTGAGCTCGTTAGGTAGAATCACCTCATATCCTGCTTTATTAAGCAGCGATAAGGTCACTTCGGTTAATGGCCGCTGATCGCCCGCGCTGTTTTGTTGGCCCATATTTCGGCTCGCACAAGAGGGCAGATAGACGACTTTTTTCTCACGGCGCGGCAGGTTTTCTACTGCAATGGCTAAGTTCTGATGATTGGCTTGCGGCAGTTGTGGATACCAAATAGGCGTTTTGCTTTTGCTGAGTTTACGCAAGCCGTTGGTTGCACCGCCGACTAACTTCTCGCCCAGCCATTTGCTAGCCAATTGGTTGGCACTGAGGCCGATTTTAGCCACGGCTGTGGTGGCGGCAAAGTGATCCGCTGTCCATGTAGCAATGGGGATGAATTTTTGGTATTTCGCGGTGCGCAGCTTTTTCACTAAATCGCCAGTGTTGATGCCAACAGGGCAGCGTTCAGCGCATAAGCCAGTTGCGGCGCAGGTGTCTAGTCCTTGGTATTCAAAGACTTTTTCAAGCTCAGAAGCTTTTACCGTTTCCCCTTGCGCGCGTCGACGTTGCAGCTCGCGGTACAAGACGATTCGTTGACGGGGCGAGAGTGATAGCGTGCGAGATGGACAAACAGGTTCGCAAAACCCGCATTCGATGCAGCGATCGACCAAGGCATCAGCCGCTGGCATTGGCTTCAGGTTAGCTAAGTGGGAACGCGGATCATCGTTGATTATAACGCCGGGGTTGAGCAAGCCTTGTGGGTCAAACAGGGTTTTGATTTGTTGCATTAAGGTGTAACCGTCTTTGCCCCATTCCAATTCCACATACGGTGCCATGTTACGGCCCGTGCCGTGCTCGGCTTTGAGTGAGCCTTGATATTTCACGGCCACTAGCTCGGCCACTTCATCCATAAATGCGCCGTAGCGGTCGATTTCGCTTTGGCTATCAAAGCCTTGTGTAAAGACAAAATGCAAGTTGCCTTCCAGAGCGTGGCCGAAAATGATGGCTTGGTGATAGTGGTAGTGATCAAACAGAGCCTGCAAGTCGCGCACACCATTGGCAAGGCTTTCTACCGGAAACGCCACATCTTCAATGATGACGGTTGTCCCCACTTCGCGCACCGCGCCCACGGCAGGGAACATCCCTTTGCGAATGCCCCATAAGGTTGCCACCGTTTTGGCATCAGAGGTGAATGGTACGGATTCGATGATCTGGTAGTCGCTTAGTGCTGCCATCACGGCGCTGCATTGCGAATGAAGGGCCGCGTGATCGCTGGCGTGAGACTCAATTAGCAGCGCAGCGGCTTCTAGATCAAGTTGCGCAATAAATGCGGGCATGCCAGCTTTGTCAGCGACAGAGCGCATCGCGCGTCCATCCATCATTTCCACTGCCGCAACTGGGGTTTTGGACAGGGTCGTAACCGCTTGGCTAGCCTGCTCAATATCAGCAAAGACAAGCAGCGCCGAGGCTTTGTGCGAGTGCTCAATGACGGTGTTGTAGGTGATGTCGGCAATAAAACCGAGTGTGCCTTCTGAGCCAATCATCAAATGTTCAATGATTTCAATCGGATCAGAGTAATCAACGAGAGCATTTAGGGCGTAGCCAGTGGTGTTTTTTAGGCGATATTTGTGGTGAATAAGCTTTGATAATGTGTGATTTTGCGCCGTTTGTGCGTGAAGTTGAGTAATACCTTCTATCAATTCGGGTTTAGCGATTTTGAATGCAGCGATGCTTTCTGGGTTTGCGGTGTCGAGCACGGAACCGTCTGCGAAGACGATCTTCATACTATCGACAGTGCGGTAAGAATTTTGCGCAGTGCCGCAGCACATACCACTGGCGTTATTGGCGGCGATTCCACCAATTTTGCAGGTGTTGATTGAGGCTGGATCTGGGCCGATTTTGCGTTGAAAAGGGGCAAGGTATTTGTTGGCATCAGCTCCGATGACCCCCGGTTGTAGGGTGATTTTTTTGCCCTCATCGTGAATGCGATGGCCGCGCCAGTCATCGGTTAAGGCGATCAAGACCGAATCAGAAACTGCCTGACCAGATAAACTGGTGCCAGCAGCGCGAAACGTGCAGTGAACGCCAAGCTCGCGGCAGCTTTTAATGGCAAAAATGACCTCATCAAGGCTTTGTAAGCGCAGCACAATTTTCGGCACCAAGCGATAGAAACTGGCATCAGTGCCATAAGCAAGGCGTTTTGCCTGCTGCGTGATGATGCGCTCAGAGTCGATGCGTGTAGCGAGTTGCGTTTCCAGTTGACGATAGGTGGCGTCTGAAAGAGTGCTGGCCATCATTGTTTCCCATTTTAAATTGAGGTGTGGATAGGTTAACGTGCGGCTACCGCTGGTTTGTCATCATGAGATTAAAGTTTGACTAACGAGTCTCGTGACAAATCGGCAATGGTTTTCGCTCCGGTTAAGGTCATGGCAACGCGCATCTCTTTTTCATACAAATCGAGCAAGTTCTCAACGCCGCTTTGACCTTGCGCCGCCAATGCATAAACAAACGAGCGACCCAGTAGCGTGCAGTCCGCGCCCAGCGCCAGCATGCGTACCACATCAAGCCCAGTGCGAATCCCTGAATCGACCAGAATTTTCAGGTCGCCCTTCACCGCATCAGCAATCGCAGGTAAAGCTTTGGCGGTTGACAACACTCCATCAAGCTGGCGACCACCGTGGTTGGATACGATAATGCCATCAGCGCCAAATCGCACCGCGTCTTTGGCATCTTCTGTATCTAGAATGCCTTTAATGATCATCGGGCCGTCCCAAAAGTCGCGGATCCACTCTAAATCTTTCCATGAAATGGAAGGATCAAAATTCTCACCAAGCCAACCAATGTAGTCTTCCAATTTAGTCGGCGTGCCACGGTAGGCAGAAATATTGCCTAAATCGTGTGGCTTGCCGAGCAAGCCGACATCCCACGCCCAGCTTGGGTGTTTCATCGCTTGAAACACTCGGCGCATCGCCGCATTAGGGCCGCTCATGCCAGAATGCATATCGCGGTAACGCGCGCCGGGAACGGGCATGTCCACGGTAAACACGAGGTTTTTTACCCCCGCGGCTTTGGCGCGCTCCAACACATTTTTCATAAAACCGCGATCTTTGAGCACGTAGAGTTGAAACCAAATCGGCCGAGCCAGCGCCGCTGATACTTCTTCGATCGGGCAAACCGATACGGTGGACAGTGTAAAAGGAATGCCTTTATTTTCAGCCGCGCGCGCCGCTTGCACTTCGCCGCGCCGAGCGTACATACCAGTTAAACCAACAGGGGCAAGGGCAATCGGCATTGCAAGCTGTTCGCCAAACAGTTGTGTTTCTAAACTGAGCTCTGACATGTCATTAAGCACGCGTTGGCGCAGTGCGATGTCAGCTAAATCCGCGGTATTGCGTGTGAGCGTGTGCTCACCGTATGAGCCACCATCAATATAATGAAACAGAAAAGGAGGCAATTTCGCTTTCGCGGCAGCGCGATAGTCCGTGGAGGCTGAAATAATCATAGATTGAATCCTAATTTGTACAGAGCCGCCGCCTAGCGAGCTCTGCATTTATTACACAAGATTAATGGTTATAAAAACCAAGTTGATACCAAATCACATCACCAAACTTAGGGTTGCTGGGTCATTAGTACGTCGGTCATATTAAAGCCGTAAATCACCACTAAACCGATAAGGCCAGTCATCACAAGGTAGTAGAAAGTTGGGATAATGGTTTTGCGCAGCGTGGCTCCTTCACGGCCCAATAAACCGACCGTTGCTGATGCCGCGACGACGTTGTGAATCGCAATCATATTGCCCGCCGCTGCGCCAACAGCTTGTAGCGCAATGATCATCACACTGGAAATAGAAAGTGTTTGCGCCACTTCAAACTGGAATTGACTGAACATCATGTTCGACACCGTATTTGAGCCTGCGATGAACGCCCCAAGTGCGCCAACGGTGGCACTTAATGCAGGGAAGGCATCACCGACTAAACCCGCGGCAAAATTGGCGGTAGTGACAGGCATGCTCGCAAGCTCTGCGCCATTGACGCCAGAGTTAATAAAAATACGCACCATAGGGATAGTGAATACCAACACAAAGCCCGCTCCGATCAGCGTTTTGCTTGATTCACCGAATGCTTTGATGAGCGGTGTCGCACTGCGTGACTGCAATATTACTGCCAGTAACGCGACAAAAACCAAGATGCCACCGGGAAGATAAAGCGGTTGAATGGCCGTGCTGATGCCTGTTTCAGCCAGAATGTTGTTAAAGGATAGGCTCACTCCAGCCAGCAGTGACTTAAATTCGCTGCTCACACGGCTTGCCACAAGGATAACCGCGAGCAGAACATAGGGAGTCCAAGCTAATGCAAGGCCCATCGGTTTAGCTTTGATCTCCTCAATATCAATTTTTAATGAGCCTAACCACTCTGCGGGCCACGATTTCTCTTCTGGAAAATCCCATTGTGATTTTGGTACTAAAAAGCCTTTTTTCGCGGCCGTGACAACCAGTGCCAAGCTGATCAAGCCACCGATTAATGAGGGAAATTCTGGGCCAAGAAAGACGCCCGTTAGCGCGTAAGGCACAGTAAAAGCCAAGCCAGAGAAAATCGCAAAAGGCAAAATATCTAACCCTTCGGTCCAGCTTTTGTTCTTACCGAAAAAGCGTGTCAACATCATCGCCATTAATACTGGCATCAATGTACCGACTATCGCATGGGTGATGGCGACACTGGCGGTGATTTGCTGTAAATACACATCCCAACTTGAACCGTTGCTGATCAGCGTTTCGGTGATGTTGTGCGTATCTAACCCCTTGTTTACCCCAACAATAATGGGCGTTCCCACTGCGCCGAAAGAGACAGGAGTGGATTGGATCATCATCCCCATCAATACGGCAGCCAACGCCGGAAAGCCAATCGCAACCAGCAACGGAGCCGCGATAGCCGCCGGTGTACCAAAACCAGAAGCGCCTTCAATAAAAGAGCCAAAACACCACGCAATGATAATGGCTTGCACACGGCGATCAGCCGAAACATCCGTAAAACCGTTACGAATGGTGGTGATAGCACCAGTGTGTTTTAAGGTGTTGAGTAGGAAGATTGCGCCAAACACAATCCAGAGCACGGAAATCGTGATACCGAACCCTTGCAAAACAGAAGCGAGCACGCGGTTTGCCGACATATCCCAAAATGTGAGGGCGATGGCCACAGTTAATGCAAAGGCCACGGGCATCGCCTTTTTCGCAGGCCAGTTGAGCCCGACTAAAAGAATCGCTGCTACCACAATGGGGGAGAAGGCCACTAGTGCCAGTAAGGTTTCGTTCATTGGATACTTCCTCGTAAAGTGTGCTCTTCGTACTAACTCTAAATAGTAGGATAGTTGAAGAGCAGACATCCTGTAGGGGCTACAGACCTTTCGGCCACGTCGGGTAGCTAAATTATTATATTTGTGATGTTTTTGTTAATCTGGGGTAAATTTACTCCTTTATTTTTTATGGATATAGGGAAATAATGAAAATAATTAATTCCAAAATTGACATAATAAAATGCGAGCAGACGACCTAATATTGTTTTCACAAGTGATGGAACTGGGGAGTTTTAGTAAAGTAGCAGAACAGAATAGCCTTACAAATTCAGTAGTTAGTAAAAGAATGGCGCGTTTAGAAGAAGAGTTAGGCGTGCAGCTATTATATCGAACTACGCGTAAATTAACTCTGACTGAAGCGGGCAAGGCACTGTTACAGGGTGCGAAAAATGTGAAGCTTGCCACTCAAGAAGCCGTCGATGCGGTGGCTGGGTTTGGTGAAAATGTCAGCGGCCACATCAAAATGTCGGTACCCACTATATCAGGCGATCTAATATTGGCCGACGCGGTTGCGGAATTTTGCAATTTACACCCCGGCTTAACGGTGGACATGTCGCTTGATAACCGTTTTGTTGATTTAGTAGAAGGAGGTTTTGACCTAGTGATCCGCACTGGTTATTTGGAAGATTCAAGCTTAATTGCGCGGCATATTTTAGACTCACAGTGGGTTGTGTGCGCTTCTCCCTCTTATATTGCGAAAAATGGAAAACCGTTAAAACCGGAAGATTTAGTCAACCACAACTGCTTTCAATATGCCTACCAAACCACAGGCGCTAGCGAGTGGGAATTTAAAGGTCGCAAAGGAAACTACATTGTCACAGTGTCGGGCTGCTTCTCTACGGATAATGCCACGGCACTGAGAAAAGCGGCTTTAGGCGGCCACGGCATTGCTTATGTACCGCGCTGTTTGGTTTATCATGATTTTCGGAACGGCCAGTTAGTGGATGTTTTCCCGGAACAAGTGGGCAAAAAATTGGGTATATACGCCGTGTATCCCTTTACTCGCCAACCCCCGAATAAAGTCCGCTTGCTGATAGAGCACATCCGTGCCCGCTATTTGACTATTTCACACTATTTTTGAGTATCAACTTATGTAAACCATGTCTCCGGTCTGTGTGAGTTTGATGTACCAGAGGGTCGAGGATCCGATGGGTGCTATTATATCCATAGCACCCTATGTAGAATTCTACATAAATTGGCAGAATGCTATTTAAGACTATCAATTCTCAATTTTTTCAAATGCGTACTTATCTTTGATATAGGTATTAAAGTACGTGCCATGGCTAGAGGTATTAAGGAAACCATTCCAAACGGGTTCGGGGACACCGTTGTATCGATAGCCACCACCATATCTGAATCGAATATCCAGGTGTTCAGAAATCGCTGAATAGCCTAAATGAGATGTCGCGGACGAAGAGGACAGGTGCTGTTCGAAAAGCGGGTAAGGTGTTAGGTTTTCGATAATCTGTGTCATGTAATCCGCTAAAATAGGTTCTGCATTATCTTTGAGGTAAGCCTCTTCCAAACCATGGCCATATGATTCATCGCGGTCAGATGTACTTACTGGGTCAGCGGGTACTGCACCAAGTGAGCGTCTTACCGCCCACATCGGCCAGTCGTTGTCGTTGGTAAATGTTTTGGCTATGTCAGTGTGTGCGTTGCCAAAAGAGCCGCCAACATGGAATGTCGGGTTTGCGATACCTAGGTAACCGAGCATTGGGTAATCACTTAGCTTCGCACCAGTAGAGTAAGTGTAGGAGTTCGATATTTCAGTGAACAATCGGTTGCCATAGAAGTTGCCTTGGGAATGAGTCACTAACAATACTCGGGTACAGTCATCCATCGTCAAATTCAGCAAATGCCTCATGTTTTGGTAATCGCCTTCATCTTGGATGGATTCAACATCTTCGACGATTTCGGTGAAGAACCAACTGAACGTACCTGCCAGATCATCAATGATGTTTAGGTTGTGACCGAGGATAAAGTTTTCGAGTAAACGGCCTTCATCCGCTCTTTTTTGTTCTTCAGTCATTTTATGAAAAGCCACTTCTGCAACTTGGACTAAAAAAGCTTCATCTACGTTATACGCAACTTGGACATTTCGATACTTTTCATATTGACCTAAGTGCTTGTCCTGAAATCTGTCTAGCGCGTCTCTATTGGATCGTGCGCCTTCAGGGCTGGTGAACATCCCATTGACATAAAAGAGCTGAAGTTTATCTACGTTATCAACACATTGGCCTTGAGCGGAAGAAACTAAAGACATCATCGTACTCAACAGTACCAAATTTGGTATATAGTTTTTCATCTAGTTTGACTCGCTATTCAATGTTTGAGGACATGGGTTCTCAGGCAAAACCAAAGCATCAAAGTCATAGTCCATGGCTTTAAATAAGCGTTCTTTACCCAAACGGTAATAGAGTGCGCGATAAATTGAGTTGGCGTACAGTTGTGCTGGGGTTTCGTCGATCCTGCCTTCCGATTGCAATTGCTGAGCACATTTCTCGAAAGCAACGATACTGTTGTATTTGGTAGTTGCGTCTTCTTTAGAGATCTCAATCGTCTCTGCCTCTTCGAGTCCCAATGTATGGAGGTCGGCATATTCTAGACTGACCGCCAGAGCCAGTTGGACAATGTCAGGGTGTTCATATTTTTCAAGCACCGATGCTTTGTAACTGTCTCTGATGCCATCGTTATCGCTATCCACACCATGAATAGTGTCTGGTGATTTAGGGTTTACGTTGGGATCTGGATCTTCAACGGGCGTTGAAGGTTCAAGGTTAAAGTCTTCGAGAAATCGCCATGTGCTGGATTCGCTTGGGTATTCGCCCTTAACCCACCACTTGGCTAGGTACACATCACCGTTGTAATTGACGACAGAGCCTCCCACATAGGCTTGTTCATGTGCATACATCGCTACATTCGTACTATCAAGATGTATCCAGCCATCCCATGAAATGTCGTTCACCTCGGGCGCTGTACCTTGGCTCCAATGAGACGCAACGAATGACTCACCGTTATGGTTGACAATGTCGCCAGTACTGTATGCGGTGTCTTTGTCCCACGACACGGACGCGAGCGCACTGGTTGATAGACTCAATCCTATGGCTAATGCAACTAACTGCTTGTTCATAATTCTTCCTTAAAAGTGATTTCAATGCCTTCTTTACAAGATGAGTAACTAACAGAGTCCAACGGTTGTTCGTATTCATCCAATAGAGAAATGGTGTCGCCGGAGTTGTTGGGCGTTACCCCGGATGGAATGGTGATGGTAGGCTGGCTTCAAGTACACTCGTGCTCTGACTTGCATCTGGTAGGAGCGAACCAACCATCGTTATTAACGGAATGTATAAACCCAATAATCGCATGGAGTACCTCACAATCTAAGATGGCGGATACTTTATGCAAACTGGTTTATCTAGCCTTAAAATTAACGTAATATTGCGAGTAATCTTGAATTATATCTTTTTTACAAATCAGTCAGTTACTTTGCGATTGTTAATCTACTCTAAGTGAGAGGTCTTTGGTGTTTTTATCGTCATTAAAACGTTCGTGTAACTGGGTGTCTAAACGGATGACTACCCGAGAACACAGTGTATTGATATTCGTGATGCAACTAATTTATCCTTGCCACTAGACTTAGACAGAAATTAATTGGAGCAAATTTCGGCTGCATCAAGTGTAACTAAAATATCAGCCAGCACGGAAAATGGTTTGGGTACTGGCTGAGTTTTCGTGGTTAAACGATTTTAGGTTGGCCGTCGGAAGCGGTAGCGCCACCATCGACGGGTAAATTGACACCATTGATAAATGATGCATCGTCACTGGCTAAAAAGGCCACTGCGGCGGCAATTTCGCTCGGTTCTGCGGCGCGTCCTAGTGCGATGCGCTCGTTAAATTTATCTCTAATCTCTTGCGACCAACCATTGGTCATATTGGTTTTAACTAAGCTTGGGCACACGGCGTTAATTCGCACGCCAGCGGCACCGTGGTCTAACGCCATGGCGCGAGTGAGGTTGACTACCGCGCCTTTACTGGCGCAGTAAAATGCTGCACCCCAGTCGCCACCTAAGCCAGAGACTGAAGCGGTGTTGACTATGGTCCCCTGTGTTTTTAGCAGTTCAGGTAAGGCAAATTTAGAGCAATACACGACGCCATCAATATTTACCGCTGATATTTTCTTCCAATCTTCAACGCTGCTTTCTAAGACGGAGCCGGGGATGTGGATGCCCGCATTGTTGACTAAAATGTCGAGCTTACCGAAGCGTGATACGGCGTTATCGATCATGGCTTTTACTTTTTTAGGATCGGAGACGTCAATCACTTGCGCCGCGACGCGTGTTGAGTCAAAAGCTTCGATGGCGGTGGCGAGCTGCTCTTCATTCCAGTCGGCCAGTACTACATTGGCCCCTTCATCATATAAACGCTGTGCTATCGCAAAGCCGATGCCGTTTGCGGCACCCGTGACTAAAGCGACTTTATGGGTTAAACCATTCATATTGTTTCTCCTTCGATATGCTCAAAAATTGGATCTCGATTTTCTTGTGTTCTGGGTAGCATCAACTTGTAGTTGTCGCTGTAATCAACGGGGATAGCGATGACAGCAGGTCCTTGAGTTTCCATGGCTTGATGCAGCATAGGCATCAGTTGATGACGTTCGGTCACGGCAAAGCCTTGCGCGCCAAATGATTCGGCATACGCTTTAAAGTCTATCGCGCCAAATTTTATTCCGGACGGGCGTTGATACTTTTTCATCTCTTGTATCTCGACCATGTTGTAGGCGTTATCGACCCAGATGATATGTACAATGTTGCATTTTAGGCGGACGGCCGTTTCTAACTCCATGCTTGATTGCATGAAGCCGCCATCACCAGAAACAGAGACCACTTTGGTACTGGGTTTAAGCAGATTTGCACCAATCGCCCAAGGTAGGGCAACGCCCATAGTTTGCTGACCATTTGAGATCAGCATTTGACGGGCGCGAAAACAGCTTAAATAGCGCGCAATCCAGATATGGAAGCTGCCCATATCCAGACACAAAGTGGTGTCTGGGGTAATAATGGATTGCATCACTTTGATTAAGGTTAATGGATGAAACCCATGCTGAGATTGACGAGTAGGGTAGGATTTTATTATCTGCCGCTGTTGTGCCACTTCCTCTAAAATCGATAAGGCTTTGGGAGAGAGGCGTGCGAAATTGGTGACACAATCGATCATATCATCCAGTGATTGAACGATATTGCCGACAATTTCCACACAAGGTTGGTAATTGAGCTGATACTCTGCTGGTTCAATGTCTAAGTGGATGATTGGGGACTGTTTTGCGTTCCAAAGCTCTGGGTCGTACTCGATGGGGTTAAAACCAATAGTGACAATCAGGTCAGCATCTTGCAGCAATACATCTCCGGGCTGATTGTTAAATAAACCTACGCGGCCAGCGAAATGGTGATAATAGTTAATATCAACTGCCCCAGCGGCTTGATAGGTTCCGACTACAGGCAGTTGAGTGGTGCGCAAAAAACGGCTGATGGCTTGAGCATTTTCAGCGCGACTGGCGTGTAAGCCGAGTAAGACGACGCAGCGCTGTGACCGCTCGATTCGGGTAATGGCTTCTTCGATCGCTTCTGGGTTGGCTTGGCTTGAATGAACATTACGTGATGGAACAATAATATCAGTGAGTGTCTGGTCGGATAACACATCTTGGGGAATGCTAACGAAACATGCCCCCGGTCGGCCTGATTCTGCCGTGCGAAAGGCATTTGCCATCACTTCGCTGGCGGCATCAACATGTTGAATTTCTGCACTGGATTTTGTGATAGAGCGGAAAATACTGACGGTATCCATACTCTGGTGCGTTTGCTTTTGTTGGTCTGCGCGTTTGACCGCGCCGCCGATAGCGACCAGCGGGTCACCTTCTGAATTGGCAGTGGCAACCCCTGAAACCAAGTTGCCACAGCCCGGGCCTGAGGTCACCATAGTGACTCCGGCTTTGCCGGTTAAACGGCCGATGACGCCGGCCATAAAGGCCGCATTGGCTTCGTGACGCACTGGGATCATTTGAATATTGGTGTCTTCAATGGCGTCAAATAACCGATCAATTTTGGCCCCCGGAATGCCAAAAATATAGCGGACACCCAAAGATTCCAGCTGTTGAGCGATTAATTGAGCGCCATTTTTAGTGGTAGGTTTTGTATTCATTTTTATACCCTTATTGTTGACTGACGTTGACACTTCTTCACGAAGTGGTGGTGCTATCTGGCGGCTTTTTTCAATTCAATTCTTTTTCTCCTGTTCAGCGCTATTTTTCCGCTTTTTCAATCGCGGTTCGGATGTCATTGGGAGCTAGGTTGGCTTTAAGGAAATCTAGCGAAGTCGGGGTATCAATTACCAAACGCGATACTTTGCCAATTTGTAAAAAGCCCGACGAAATAGAGTAGTCCTGTATGTGGCCACCGCCTTTTCTATCTTCGGTAATGAAATGTTCGTGATACCCCGGAACGTTAATACCTGTGGTGTACTGCGGGCTTCTAAAACCGGCGATAACGCCTTGTTTGAAGGTGAAATTAAATGTGGGCTGCTCTTTTACAACATCCAACATTGGGCGAAATGGGCGAGTTTGACGCGGCACGGTACGCGTTCTGACAAACTGATATAAACCGTCAATGCGTACTGCGCAGAAAATATTGTCACTGGGTACTAGATCATCAATCAGATGATGAACGTCAGTACGAGACATTTTAGAGGTGATAGGAACTTCGACATCAGGAGTGAAAAAAGTCATGACGGCGAAGGGAGTTTGCTGCGCTAAGTGTGCGGGGTTAGCCGAACCATCGGCTTTTAATTGGAAAACCTCTTTATCAAACGCGATCAGTTCACCGTCTAATTGATTGAATGTGCCCAAGCCAAAATCGCCATGTTGCAGCAGTTGTTCAACCGTTGTTGCGCCTTCATAAACGCCAGCAATCAACGCACTCATCAACGAAGTTTGGTAAATCTCTCCATCCCCCGTTACATGATGATATTCAGCAAACTCTTTCGCTACATCGAGAGAACAAGCACAAAGCGGAGTGTAGAATCCACGCATGAGAATAACCATTTATGCAATAAAGTGTATATTTAGATTGACTTCTCCACGTGGCTAAATCCAATATAAATAAGATTTATTTCTATATGGAAAAGATATGGAGTTTCGCTATCTCAAGTATTTTGTGGCGGTGGCACAAACTCGCCATTTCACACGAGCGGCTGAAGTGTTAGGTATTGCTCAACCACCGTTGAGTCAGCAGATAAAGAAATTGGAGCATGAGCTCGATACGCTGTTATTCAAGCGGTTACCACGTGGGGTAGAGCTGACCGAGGCTGGGCAAATGTTTTATGTCGATGCGGTCACCATCTTAAATGATGTGGATCGAGCGAAGGCGAAAGTAAAACAGCTGGCGCGTGGAGAAAAAAATGAAGTGCGGATGGGCTTTGCGACTTCGGTTGCGATGAATACCCAAATATTATCCCGAGTGCGGGAGATAAGGGACAGTTTTTCAAACGTGAATCTCACCGCGGTTGAGCAAGCGATGCCAGAGTTGGTTGAGCAGTTGAAAGCTAAGCAGTTGGATATAGCATTGGTGCGTTTACCTTGTTATGCCAGTGAGTCTTTAAAGCGGGTGGTTTTATTTGAAGAGCCTTTTGTCGCGGTGATCCCTTTAGGGCATCCCTTGGCTGAAAAAGATCGCCTTACTTTAGCTCAGTTAAAAAATGAGTACGTTTTGTTGTTTCCTCGTGAAACGGGGCCAGCATTGCATGATGGTATGAAAGCGCTGTTTGACGATGTGGGCATCCGTGTCGATCAACGTTTTTCGGCTCCACAGTTGAGGTCTATGGTTGCAATGGCTCAAGCAGGATTTGGCGTAGCTGTTGTGCCCCAATCACTGGCTGAACATATCGATGATTCTGCCGTGATCACTCCCATCGAGGAGATGCCTTTTAACAGCCAAATTGCGGTGCTTTGGGAAGCCAGTAACTTAAATAAGCATGTGCTTAAGGTGGTAAAGGCATTAAGTCACCAAAAATAACATCCCCAGCATGATGATACTGGGGATGAAGCGTGCCAAAGTGGTAAGGTTAATCACGCTTACTTAGCGAGTTGAATGCAAAAACTCCACTGCTTTATCGGGATAGTCCGTAAATAAACCATCCACTTTGACAGTGTTGTAGAACACATCGAGCATCCCATCAAAGCTGTCGGCATAAGGTGCAATACGATCGGGTTCTGCGCGGAAGGTATAAGGGTGAACGATTAACCCTGCGGTTTTAGCGGCTTTCATCAATGGCTTGATGATGATGTTTTCTTTGGTTGAAGCATCGTCAACCAACATAGGTTTCCACGGGCCAATGCCATCGGCGTAGGTGGCGACTTGCTTCATGCCGTTTGCTTCGAACATCCAATCATAGCTGTATGGCTGTGCTTGGTCGCCATCATAGATCATGGTCTCATTCCAATCGGTGTAGGCCATCAATTGAACCAGTTTGAGGTCCATGTTCATTGCTGGAAGCAGTTCATCATTAATGCGTTTTAGCTCGATAGGATCAAAACATTGCAAGTAAACGTTTGACTCTTGACTGTCGTAACCATATTCCTTCAACATTTTCAGTACCGCTTTACTGATGTCTTTACCTTCATGGCGGTGGAACCAAGGCGCTTTGATTTCTGGATAAATACCAATATCGTAACCGAGCGTTTTGTTCAGCCCTTGGATCAGCTCGATCTCTTCCGCTAAGGTTGGGACGGTGAAGTCTGATTTCCAAAGAGGGAAACGGTTGGGGAAACCAGCGGTTTTATTGCCTTTGTCATCGATATTAAAACCTTCAGTTACGCGCAGGCTTTTGATCTCTGCCAGCGTAAAATCGATGGCATAGTAGCGGCCATCACCACGTGCGCGGTCAGGGAAACGCTCTGCAACGTCAGTGACGCGGTCAAGGTAGTGATCGTGTAGAACCACCAATTGGTCATCCTTGGTCATCACGACATCTTGTTCAATAAAATCAGGCTTCATGCCGTAAGCAAGCGCTTTGGCTTCAAGGGTATGTTCAGGCAGATAACCGGAAGCGCCGCGATGCGCTATCACCAATGGTTCTGCTTGAACCCACGCCGAGCTAGCTAAAGTAGCCATGGAAAGTGCGAGTAGTGTCAGTTTCATATTGTTATCCTTAAAAATTCCCCCTGACGTTGCAGGGGGAGAGTTTTGATTCAAAGTGAACAGTGCGTAACGCAAATTCAACACATTTAGGTGTCAGATTTATGATGGCGTTGACGCTTTTTCTTCCGCAAGTCTGTCTTTTTCTTTATGGTGAGCACGCTCGCCAATGTAGGCATACAGCAGACAAAGGATAGAAATACCGCACGAAGCGACTAGGATCATAAAGCCGCCATCCCAACCAAAGTGGTCAACGGTGTAACCCAATACTGCATTTGCCGCTACTGCGCCGCCGAGATAACCAAACAAACCTGTTAAACCTGCTGCGGTACCTGCTGCTTTTTTCGGAGCCAGTTCCAGTGCGTATAAACCAATCAGCATTACTGGGCCATAAATTAAGAAACCAATCGCAACAAGAGCCGCCATGTCGATACCTGGGTTACCGGCAGGGTTAAACCAGTAAATGAGTACCGCAAAGGTAACAAGAACCATGAATAAGATGCCCGCAGGAGCACGACGACCTTTGAATACTTTGTCGGATATCCAACCACACAATAGCGTTCCCGGAATACCTGCCCACTCATACAAGAAGTACGCCCAAGAAGATTTATCAACGGTGAACTCTTTAGCTTCTTTCAAATAAACAGGAGCCCAGTCCAATACGCCATAACGAATGAGATATACAAAAGCGTTGGCAATAGCGATAGACCACAACAATTTGTTAGAGAAAACGTACTTAAAGAAGATTTCCTTCGCGGTCATCTCATTCTCATGAGATTTATCGTAGTCGTCTGGGTAGTCATCTTTATACTCTTCAATCGGTGGTAAACCACAAGATTGCGGCGTATCGCGCAGCGTCATCCAAATGAAAATGGCAACTAAGGTCGCAAAAAAGGCAGGAACGTAAAATGCGGCGCGCCAGTCATCGTTAAATGCCCAAAGACCAAACAAGAAAAGGGGACCAATTAAGCCACCGCCGACGTTGTGGGCTACGTTCCATACAGAAACAATTTCCCCACGTTCTTTACGTGACCACCAGTGAACCATGGTACGGCCACAAGCAGGCCAGCCCATACCTTGGAACCAACCGTTTAAGAACAGCAAAATAAACATCGCAGTAATACTGCCTGTTGCCCACGGCATAAAACCGAAACAGAACATCACTAACGCAGACATTAAAAGGCCTGCACTTAAGAAGTAGCGCGGGTTAGAGCGGTCAGAAACGCTCCCCATTAAGAATTTAGATAAGCCATAAGCAATCGATACGGCGGCAAGAGCTACCCCGAGATCACCACGGCTAAAACCTTGGTCAATCAAATAAGGCATCGCCAAACTAAAGTTCTTACGAACAAGGTAGTAGCCTGCGTAGCCGAAGAAAATACTGATGAATAACTGCCAGCGCAAGCGGCTATAAGTGCTATCGAGCCGCTCAGTAGCGAGCCTCTCGATATGCGCTTGGGGTTTAAAGATACCAAACATAGTTGACCTCATTAATGTAGTGCGATGGTTCTAAAGCTCGAACGATAAAAAATGTTTCATTCGAAAGAGAACGGCATTGTCGTGTGCAACTAAATGTATTTCTGTGACAAATGTTACAAGGGAATTAATTTACGCATAAAAACAAATGATTAGTTTTCATTTTTTCATGGTTAGTGCCATTAAATTGAGATGTAATCGTTTTCACTTTTGTTCGCGAGATGTTTGTTTTTGGTTGTTTTGTCGTCAATTAAATCGCAGATAAGGAAAGTTGGCAAAAATTGTTAAACCATGAAGTCACTCGAAACTCACTGTGAGTTCAATGATTCATATCCTTTTTGATTGGAAAGAGAGTGGCAAAATAAGCAAATAGTCCAGTATTCATACCCAGATTTGACACTGTCTATTGATAATTCTTGCTAGCTTTGATTGGCAATTCATGTGTTACAGAGTGTCGTTCTGTGGCATTGATGCTAATAATACAAAAGGAAGAATGATGAATAATTTTAATAAAGTCAGTGTATTGGGTTTGCTTTCATTGAGCGGATTGCTTTCTGCTCATGCACAAGCTCATGGTTGGGTTGAATTTCCGAGCGCGCGGCAAAATACCTGTTACCTAGATGGTGGTTTCTGGAGTAATACGATCCCTAATGCAGCATGCCAAGCGGCTTTTGATCAGTCTGGAGCTTATCCTTTTGTACAACGCAATGAAGTGGCGGCCAATGTGGCAAATTATCGTGACATGGCTCATGTTCAAGCTGTTGTTCGCGACGGCTTGTTGTGCTCCGCAGGTAGCAACGCGAAAGCAGGGTTAGATGTTGCTTCACCTCATTGGCAAAAAACGGCCGTGAATTTAGACGCTAATCAACAAATCGAATTAGTCTTTAATGCTACCGCGCCACATAACCCCTCTTATTGGGAGTTTTATCTCTCTAAACCGACTTATACCGGTGAGGCCCCATTAACTTGGGATGATCTGGATCTTATTGATACCAAAGGTAATATCACCGTGGGGACGGATAAAAAATATCGCATCAAGATTACCCTGCCCGCCGATAGAAGTGGTGATGCTGTGCTTTATACTCGCTGGCAACGTATTGATGCCGCGGGCGAAGGTTTTTATAACTGCAGTGATATTAGTTTTAGCGGTGGTGGATCAAACCCAACGGATCCGACAGACCCATCAGAACCTGCGCAGAATCTCAGCGATCTTGGTGGTTATCTTTCACAAGGTTTTGGTCCTGTTGAATCTGGCGATACGGTTCGTTTGCGTACCTTCGATGCCAATGGCAATGAAACGACCGATATCAGCTTAGCGATTTCAGCCAATAATACAGCAACGTGGCCAGCGGAAATGGCAGGTCAGTTTAACCAAGTAAAAAAAGGGGAGTGGTTTATTGGTATTTGGCACCAAGAAATGAATCACTATATGTACGATAGCCAGAATGTGTATGCTAACCGTGTGTTTGCTCCAAACGCGACTTACAGTTATCAGCTTTCTTTGCTAAAAGAGGAAACGCCACAGCCACCTGTTCCCGATAATGCTTGGAATGCGACTAAAATTTATACGTCCGGTGATGTCGTTATGCACAATCAGCAAACTTGGACCGCGCAGTGGTGGACAAAAAATGAAGAGCCCGGAACTACGGGTGAATGGGGTGTATGGCGATAGTATTAAATAGCTATAGTATCGAGTAGTAAAAAGAGGCCATGGCCTCTTTTTACTCTTTAACTCTCTGGTTTAATCATGGCTTATGAGATGAGGTTATTCACACAATTTGCCTTGTTTTGCTGGTTGGGTTAACAAGTAATCACCTTCTAAACTGCGATAGATTATCGCATTCCAAATGCTGCCATCATCCATTTCAAACTCAATGGCATAATTCACCCCGTTAACCACTTGTGAGCGGACATCGATAATGTCTTTTAATTGTGCATTGCTCTCCATTTGTGCTAAAGCGCTCTTCAACGCTTCTTTAGCTTCGTCGGTAATTTCTGTCGCTTGCCAACCTCCCGGCATCAACTCGCTTGCACAGATGGGTGACGGTACGGCATCTGTTTCCGCCACCACGGCGGTGGGCTCTAGAGCCTTAGCACTTTCTGTTTGCGTTTGTTGATCACACCCCGCTAACGCGAGCAAACCAAATAGAGGTAAAAGAAATCGTTTCATTGAGTTGTCCTTTGTTTTTAGAAAAGCAGAAAGGGTTAATCTGAGGAGTTCATATTAACAATTGTGGTGTGAGGAGTCCGTCAAGCTCTGTTAGGTGCGTGATAAATTATGATGATATTTTCTGACAATAAAACGCTATTACTATTTCTTACCAATATTGTCAGTTTTTAACCATAAATAACAAAGCCATTTCAACGTTAGGCTAGGTGTGATGCACATAAAAAACGCATTACATGACTGTGTGTTTTTATGCCTAGAAAAGTGATCAAGGTTGCAGAGTTGTAAGCTGATCGGCGATAAATTTTACAAATTGATTTCCATCAAAAAAGTGTGGTTTTTATGTGCTACTGTGCGCGCAAATAAAAACTATTACCCCGCCCTACAAAAAGGAAATCACAATGAAAAAAACACTTTGCGGCCTTGCCGTGCTTTCTGCTCTTGTTTCTACGAATGTTTTTGCCCACAAAGAAGGTGACTTTATTGTGCGTGCCGGTCTTGCCGCTGTGGTGCCCAATGATAGCAGCGATGGTATTTTAGGCTCAAATGAAGAGCTTGCTGTGGACTCAAACGTTCAGCTTGGCTTAACAATAGGCTATATGATCACCGACAATATTAGCTTTGAAGTGTTAGCGGCTACACCTTTTAGCCATACTATTTCAACCAATCTTTTGAACTTAGGTGACATTGCTGAAACAAAACATCTACCGCCAACTTTTATGTTGCAATACTACTTTGGTGAAGCGTCATCGAAATTCCGTCCTTATGTTGGAGCGGGCATTAACTACACCATGTTCTTCGATGAAGGTTTTAACAGTACGGGAAGTGGTGCAACCTTAACGGATCTCAAACTCAAAGATTCTTGGGGTTTAGCGGCCAATGCTGGTTTTGATTATATGCTCAACGAACAGTGGTTTTTGAATGCGTCAGTTTGGTATGCCGATATTGAAACTGAAGCGACTTATAAGTTTGGCGGCATTGAGCAAAAAACCGATGTGACCATTGATCCTTGGGTATTTATGATAGGCGCTGGTTATAAGTTTTAGTGGTAGCAAGGTGATTAATAGAAGGCAGCGAGCGCTGCCTTTTTCAATTTCAAGCAAAAATTATATTGATAGTTATGTGCACTATTAAATGTACATATAATTATCATTTATGTTTATCTTGTTGATATTAAATTTAATTATTATAAGAATTCTTCGAGTTATTTTGGCTATTGTCTTTTTTGTGACCATTTTATTTGACGCTCGTTTTACACTATTTTTCCGTGCTACTGGCGAGGTTGGTTTTCTTGATCCATTTTCAATGAGCGAATCATTCGCAGTCACGTCGCTGGTGGTTGATTGGATGTAAGTCGTCAGCGGATGCTAATAATAACTCTCTAGGATTGAGAAATGAAAAAAGTACAACGTCAAATGAAGTGGCTATTCCTCGCAGCCTCTATCAGCGCAGCACTACCAGTATCAGCCGCGAAAATGGTGCAGGTTGATGATCCAAGTCTACTAGAACAAGCTTTATCCATGCAGGCTCGCAGTATTGTGCCAACACAAAATGGCTTTCAGGTGGTAAAAAGCGTCACTCTACCTAATGGTAAAGTCAAAGTTCGTTACCAGCAGATGTATCATGGTTTACCGGTCTTTAATACGTCAGTCGTAGCAACGCAAACTGAGAAAGGTATCGGCCAAGTTTACGGCATGATGGCGCAGCAAATTGATTCTGATGTGGTAAGTACTTCACCACAAGTTGAACAAAAGCAAGCGGTTAGTATTGCACTTACGCATTACCAACAACA
The DNA here is from genome assembly GCF_963875605.1 of Vibrio sp. V04_P4A5T148. Classification (NCBI taxonomy): domain Bacteria; kingdom Pseudomonadati; phylum Pseudomonadota; class Gammaproteobacteria; order Vibrionales; family Vibrionaceae; genus Vibrio; species Vibrio sp. V04_P4A5T148. Next base: position 41,770 of record NZ_CAWNMS010000016.1, on the reverse strand, counting down.
AAACCCATCACTAACGAGTGCGGATCTTGTTACAGAAAACGAGCGTGCTCAATTGATGGTGCGTTTGGACGAAAACCAAATGGCTCAAATGGTTTATTTAGTCGACTTCTTTGTTGCAACCAATGAGCCTGCACGGCCATTTTTCTTTATTGATGCGAATTCTGGTGACGTATTACAAACTTGGGAAGGGTTAAACCATGCAGAGGCGACGGGTACTGGACCTGGTGGAAATCAGAAGACAGGTTTTTATCAGTACGGAACAGATTTCCCAGGGTTAGTGATAAATAAAGTAGGCAACACCTGCAGCATGATGAATAGCGCTGTAAAAACCGTGGATATGAAGCATGCGACATCGGGTGGTTCAACGTTCAGCTATTCATGTACCGACGCGAGTAATTACAACGATTACAAAGCGATTAATGGCGCTTATTCACCGCTTAATGACGCACACTACTTTGGTAAAGTGGTGTTCGATATGTACAAAGACTGGATGAACACCACTCCATTAACCTTCCAGCTAACTATGCGTGTGCATTATGACAGCAACTATGAAAACGCCTTCTGGAACGGATCGTCCATGACCTTTGGTGATGGCCAAAATACATTTTATCCATTAGTGGATATCAACGTCAGCGCGCATGAAGTGAGCCACGGCTTTACCGAGCAGAACTCAGGGCTTGTTTACCAAAATATGTCTGGTGGTATCAATGAAGCGTTCTCTGATATTGCTGGGGAAGCGGCTGAATTTTATATGAAAGGCAGCGTTGACTGGGTGGTCGGGAGCGACATTTTCAAATCTTCCGGTGGCTTACGTTATTTTGATCAACCGTCAAAAGATGGCCGTTCTATCGATCACGCTTCTCAATACTACAATGGATTAAATGTTCACTATTCAAGTGGTGTGTTTAATCGCGCGTATTATTTGCTAGCCAACAAAGCCAATTGGTCGGTTCGTAAAGGTTTTGAAGTGTTCACCGTCGCTAACCAGTTATATTGGACAGCAAACAGTACCTTTGACCAAGGTGGATGTGGCGTCGCAAAAGCGGCACAAGACTTAGGTTATAACAAAGCGGATGTGGTTGATGCCTTTAACCAAGTGGGCGTAAATGCTAGCTGTGGCGTAGTGCCTCCAACGGAGAATGTGCTAGAAAAAGGCAAACCAGTAATAGGGTTACAAGGTACGCGAAGCTCCGAAGCCTTCTATACCTTTACGGTCGCAAGCTCAACCAGCGCTAAAGTTTCGATTAGTTTGGGCTCAGGTGATGCTGATTTGTATGTCAAAGCCGGCAGCAAACCAACCACTTCTTCGTGGGATTGTCGCCCTTACAAATCGGGCAACAATGAACAGTGCACAATTTCTGCAACACCAGGAACCACCTATCATGTGATGCTCAAAGGCTATAGTAACTACAGTGGTGTAACGTTAAGACTGGATTAATCATCTTTATTGATTAAATTTAAAGGGGCACGAGTCGGTGCCCCTTTGTTATGTAGGAGGGTATTCAACGATAGGTTGTTCAACAACCACGGTGTTTGTTTCTAGTCTTTTCTTGCCAGCTTCTCCACCTCCACAAATTCGCCTTGTCTTAAGCATCGAAACACCGATTTGTTGTTATGGCTTGCTATCGATATAACCACAGCACTTTTGTTATATGTAGTGTGAAAATGTCGTTAGATAAATTGATGGACGCAATTGCCGATCAAGGTTGGTACATATGGGATGACTTTTTAACACCAGAGCAAACCAAAAACCTACGAGCGTGTACGCCACCGCAGTTACAAGTGGCGCGAATTGGCAGGCACGATGCCTTGCAATTAGAGGTTGAAATACGCAACGATAAAATCCAGTGGATTGAAAACAGCATGGGCCTGCCTGTGCAAGACTATTTGCAACGTATGGAGCAAATTCGGCAAGAGGTTAACCGCCACTTTTTTCTTGGGCTATTTGAATACGAAGCTCATTTTGCCAAATATGAAATAGGAGCATTCTACCAAAAACACCTCGACGCCTTTACAGGCAACGCCAGCCGCAAACTGACGACGGTATTTTATATGAATGATCGGTGGTGTGGTGCTGATGCAGGTGAGTTGGTTATTTACGATGTTGAAGATCAGTATCTCGCGACGGTTGCGCCGATAGCGGGGCGTTTACTGGTCTTTTTATCCGAACGTTTTCCGCATGAAGTACAACCTACCAATGCTGAGCGTTTCAGCATCGCTGGGTGGTTTCGCATTAATGGCGTGACAGGCAACAAGCTCGATATTGCCAGTTAACGCAAAGCTAATAAGTCAGCGTGGCTTTTGTGCTGCCACGCTCTTTTATCAGTCAAATTTGATCAGGGTAAAATGAGGATGTGAGCTTAATGCCTCCATCATCAATAAGGCATTGGTTTCAATTAAGTGTTCACTTTGCTCATTTTTCAACACAATGCACTCTTGTTGGTGTTCATTGCGCAGAGTGTCCATCGCGGTACCTGAATAGGTAAGACCATTTTTTAAGGTGAGCTTGACGGGCAAATGAAACAAACACGCGAGCTCAATGTAATCATATTGACTGCAAGTGACCATTATTCACTCCTATGACGTTACGCGGGCTTATTAAGATACGCGTTTTGCAAAATGTACATGCGCTTTACGTCACGATATTGGCCATTAATGAAGAATTCTTCAACTAAGTGCCCTTCTTCAACAAAGCCGGCTTTTTGGTATAAATGGATGGCTTTTTCGTTTTCCGTCGACACATGCAGGTAGATTTTGTGTAGGTTCAAAATGGTGAAAGAGTAGTCTAAGGCTTTGTTGATCAAGGTTTGTGCAAACCCTTTTCCTTGGTGCTCTGGCGTGATGATGATCTGAAACTCGCCACTGCGGTGAATGTAATCAATTTCAATTAATTCAACGAGACCGATCAGTTCCTTATCTCGGTTCTCAACCACAAACCGACGCTCGGCATTATCGTGAATGTGCTTGTTGTACAGCTCTTCCAGCTCATCAAAAGATTCATAAGGCTCTTCAAACCAGTAAGACATAATGTTGCGGTTGTTATTGAGATCATGGATAAAGCGTAAGTCACCGCGCTCTAACGCTCTTAATGATAATTGATTATTCATAGCAAACCTTCATTGAACTAAGGCATTCATCTTATGCCGACTTTGTTGCAATACAAGTGGTTAGTCAGCAATTTTTTAAAATGCGTATGCTTACGTCTTGTGATCTGATGCCGCGAGATGAATCAGTTCGGTCAGTTTGTTGATGCTTTCCTGCCATGCCATGTTGTCTTCAAAGTTCGCTACACTGAAACGGATACAGTGTTGGAATTGCCCCTGTGTTGCAAAAAGATGCCCCGGCAGGAGGCTGATTTTGTTTTGCAGGCCACGTTGATAAAGCTCAAAACTATCGATGAATGGCGGAAGTGTCAGCCAGCATAAAAATGAACCTTCAGGTCGGCTTAATTGAAACTGCCCTTGCAGCGACGGGTAGTGATTGAGCGAGGTGGTGAGCAATTTGGCAAAGCGCTGCTGGTTCAGTTGGTAAGTACGGCGCATTTTGGCTAGATGTTGACGGTACTTACCACTTTCGAGAAATTCCGCTACGGCTGATTGGATTAAATTCAAGCTGCCCATATTCTCGCTGAGCAATATCTTTTCTATTTGCGCTTGATACTTTCCAGCGATGATCCAACCGATCCTCAGCCGTGAATCCAAGGTTTTGGAGAGCGAATTGATGTAAATAACGCGGCCTTTGCCATCCAGCATCTTCAAGCAAGGTATCGGCTTTTGAAAATACAGGCCACCAAACACATCATCTTCAATAATTGGTGTATCACCACTGACAGCCAAAAGCTGTTTACGTTTTTCCAGAGGCATTTGTGAACCGGTTGGGTTGTTAAAATTCGGCGTGACGAGAATTGCCTTAATCGGCCATTGAGATAGCGCTTGTTCGAGGGCGCTGATGTCGATGCCTTCGACACTATGGCTGGGGATCTCCACCACTTTTAAGCCTAATGATTCAAGCAACAGCAGCGTGCCAAAATAACAAGGTGACTCAACGGCCACAATGTCTTCGCGCTTGGTTAATGCACGAAATGCGAGGCTGATGGCCTGCTGACCGCCATGCGTAATGGCGATTTCTTGTGCTTTGATTTGTAGGCCCAAATCTTGCGATATTTTTAGCAGTTGTTTGACTAAATGGCTATTACCTGGCGGTAGTTGATAGTGGCTAGGAATGTGCGTTTGCTGGCGGCTGTGGCGGCCAATTTCTGCATACAAACTACGAATCGCGGCGCTTTGCGTATTAGGATGCGCTGAACCTGCGGGCATGTGATGTTTCACTGTGGGTTGAACCAAAATTGATTTAGATAAAGAGAGCAGGTCAATGCTATTGGGTTGTGGCAGCGGAATCTCCAAAGGGGTTACAGCACCTTGGACTCGATAGCCTGAACGAGGCTGAGAGTAGACGATATTCATCGCTTCTAACTCTTGATAAGCACGAATAACGGTATTTTTGCTGACAGACAGTTGTTCGCATAGCTGGCGAATGGAAGGCATTTTATCGTGTGCGTGGAATAAACCATCGTCGATGGTCTGCTTAAGATGACGTTTTACCTCAGTATATTTAGGTTCAGTATATTTAGGATCCGTGTTTTTAAGCTTACTTTTCATTCTGTACCCACTAAATTATTCAAATCTGTGCCTTTTGCGCATAACTGTACCCAAATAAAGTAGCAGCATAGAATCGATTGTGGCTAGGAATTTTGTGATGTTTGTAAGAATGATCCCGTTCTTGTTTGTCGTGCTATGGGCATCTGGTTTCGTTGGCGCAAGGTTTGGCTTAATGTATGCGGAACCTGCCACGCTGCTCACGCTGCGCATGGTGGCGAACGTGGTGCTTTTTATTGGTTTGTTATTATTGCTCAAAAGGCGCATTCCACGTGGTCGCCATTTGTGGCATTCCTGTATAACGGGTGTGTTGATCCATGGTTGCTATTTGGGCGGAACCTACCAAGCGATTTCTTGGGGAATGCCAGCAGGTTTAAGTGCTCTGCTGGTGGGGACACAACCTATTTTGACTGCGCTGCTGCTGGTTTTTATGAGTACAGAGCGCTTTAATCTGGCGCAGTGGTTAGGGTTAGCTCTTGGGTTTTCTGGGATAAGTCTCGTTTTGATGGGTAACATTGAGTGGCAATCGGAAGTACACAAATGGCCTGCCATTAGTTTGTGTTTGTTATCTCTGCTCGGCATCACGCTCGGCACCTTATATCAGAAAAAATTTTGCCAAGGTGTGGATATGATTGGCAGCGCTACCGTGCAATATGTGGCTGCGTTATGCCTATTTTTACCTTGGGCTTGGAGCTTTGAAACCATGCAAGTGCAATGGACACCGACCTTTATCATGACACTGGTATGGCTGGTTGTGGTGCTGTCATGTGTCTCTATTTTATTGCTGTTGTATATGGTTGAACACGGTGCGGCCTCAAGTGTGGCTTCAGTGTTTTATCTTGTACCGCCAACTACCGCCATTCAAGCATGGCTTGCTTTTGATGAATCATTGGATGGGTTTGGTGTAGCGGGCTTCTGCCTTGCCGTTACGGCTGTTTATCTGGTGGTGAAAAAGCCGAATCTGCTGAGAAAATTGGCGAAACCGGTATTTGAGCGTTCATAAAATTCACCCCTATAAATCGAACTTAGAATGGGGTGCTCTGCTGGTGGTCGGGTAATAAATGGATAATTTCTGACTCGCGGCGGCACCTAATGACTTTGCCAATTTTTTCAGATTGATCTTAAGCGATGCACTCAAAAATGCGCTGCCCTTCCTCTGTTTTCCTAAAATATTTTACTGTGTCATCTAGTTTTAAACTAAGTGAAACACAACTGTCATATTTGCGTCCTAAAGTGAGTTTCGTTCAATACACAACGGCAATAAAGCCTCTTAAGGATATTTGTGATGAAAAAGACAGTAATCGGTGCAATCGCTCTTTTAGGTGCATTGGCAGTTAACCCAGTTTTTGCAAAAGAAACCATTTCTGCTGTTGGCTCTAGCAGCGTAACGCCATTGATGGAAGTTTTCTCTGAAACATATATGAAGAAAAACGCGGACGTGTTTATTGAGGTTCAAGGCCCAGGTTCTTCTGCCGGTATTAAAGCCGCTAAGAACGGCAGTGCGGATATTGGTATGTCTTCACGTGGCCTAAAAAGCTCAGAAAAAGAAGCATCATTAGTTGAAGAAAAGATCGCGCTTGATGGTATAGCGGTGGTTGTGCATCCAAGCAATAAAGTAAAAGGGTTGAGTGCTGAACAAGTCTCTGCTGTTTACCGAGGCGAGATCACGAATTGGAAAGATGTCGGTGGTGAAGACAAACCTATCGTTGCAATTACTCGCGATACCGCATCAGGGACTCGTGGTGCATTCGAAGAGATTATGAAACTGACAAAAAAAATCTCAGACAAGACGGTATCTGCTATCTCTCAACGAGCTCAAGTAGCTAACGGTAACGGCAGTTTGAAAACTATGGTTGCGTCTAACCCTTATTCCATCGGTTACATCTCTCTTGGCACCGTTGATAACACGGTTCATGCCTTAGCGGTAGACGGTACTGATGCATCGGTAGATAACGTGAAAAATGGTTCATACAAAGTGGCTCGTCCTTTCCTTGTACTGTACAAAAAAGGCCAACCATCCGCTCAAACGCAACAGTTCCTTGATTGGATGCTAACGCCTGAAGCTCAAAAACTCGTTGCAGAACATCACTATATCGCAGTGAACTAATAGACTCTCCCATTCGACTTGAAGGTGCAGCGACGTTGTTTCGTTCAGCCCAAACACATGCTTTATCCATGTGGATGGGAATTCACTGACTTGCTGTTTAGCCGCCACTTCAAGTTGTTTGGGGAAATAACTTTAAAAGTTTGCTTAGCCCATCGTTGGGGCTGAGCCTTTTCTATCCACGTCGATTCCATCGAATAGTGAGATTGATACTATGACCATCGCAACAAATAGTGAAAAGCTTATGAACAACGTTTCTACGCAAGCTTCCAAACGTGCACTTCGTGCTAAAAAGCGTGTGGACTGGAAAGAGCGCATTTTCCACGGGTTGTTTCTTACCAGTGCCATTATTGGCATTGTGTCTCTTGCCATCATTGCCTACTTCATTTTCCGCGAAAGTATTCCCGCATTTCAAGAAGTGGGTATCTCGGGTATCGTCCTTGGACAAGATTGGTTGCCGCCAGCTCTGTATGGTGTGGCAACTATGATTGTCGCTTCTGTGGTTTCAACGTTTGGTGCGGTTATCGTTGGTGTGCCTGTGGGCGTACTCACCGCTATCTTTATTGCCGAAGTCGCACCAAAACGTGTCGCGAATATCATTCACCCAGCCGTTGAATTGCTCGCTGGTATTCCTTCCGTGGTCTATGGTTTCTTTGGTCTTGTGATTATTGTTCCTTTGATTCAGGACATTTTCCAAGTTCCTGCGGGCAATACCATTCTCGCGGGCATTATTGTGCTTGGTGTCATGATCTTACCGACGGTGATTACCGTGTCCGAAACTTCTATTCGAGCCGTCCCTCATGCGTACAAAGAAGGTTCTTTGGCATTAGGTGCATCCAGTATTTTTACCATCTTCAAACTGCTTGTACCGGCAGCTCGTTCCGGAATTATGACCGGCGTCATCTTAGGAATTGGGCGTGCGCTCGGTGAAACCATGGCCATTATTATGGTGATGGGCAACGCGCCAGCGATGCCTGAAGGTATTTTAGACTCAGCACGCACGCTGACAGCCAATATTGCGATTGAAATGTCTTACGCAAGTGGTGTTCATGCCAGTGCGCTTTATGCAACAGGCGTTGTGCTATTGGCATTCATCATGATCTTGAATGCCACATTGCTCTATTTAAACCGTGAGAGAGCGAGATAATAGTGATGGATACAGTAAAACTAAAACGTGCCCGCCAGCTAAAAGATAACGTATTGAAAATATCTATTTGGATTGCGGCTGCTGTAACAGTCGGCTTCCTATTTTGGATTATCTGGTACATCCTTTCTAACGGGCTACAACACGTAGATTGGAATTTCGTTACTGACGATTACACCCGTACTGGCAATGAACACGGGATCTTCCCGATGATCATATCGACGATTTATATGGTGATCGCTTCTATTTCGGTGGCCGCCCCGTTGGGTATTATGACGGCGATTTATCTTACCGAATACGCCAAAATCGGTAGCCGCTTGGTGAAAGTGATCCGCTTTTGTACCGAATCTTTGGCGGGGATCCCCTCCATTATCTTTGGTCTATTTGGCATGACCTTCTTTGTGGTGATTCTAGGCTTAGGCTTCTCTATTTTGTCGGGTGCGCTAACGCTCAGCATTTTGATTTTGCCTGTGATCATTCGGACCACAGAAGAAGCGTTGATGGCCGTTCCTCAAACTTATCGCGAAGGTTCTTATGGTCTTGGAGCCTCAAAAATATACACCATTTGGCGTCTGATTTTGCCAAGTGCAATGCCCGGCATTCTCACGTCAATTATTTTGAGTATTGGTCGTGTTATTGGCGAGTCGGCCCCTGTGTTTTTAACCGCAGGAATGGTGGCACGTATTCCTGATTCATTGCTCGATTCAGGCCGCACCCTAACCGTTCACCTTTACAAGCTCACAACAGAGCTGTTCACGGTTGAAGAGTGGAATCAAGCCTACGGCACAGCAACCGTGCTGATTGTGGTTGTGCTACTGATCAACATGGTGACGAAGCTAATCGCAAGACGATTTAATACCGCTTCTTATTAAGCAGAGCGTTGGGCGTGATTTACAGAATTTTGAGAGATAACAAGAATGAACAAATTTAATATTGAAAACCTAGACCTTTTTTATGGCGATAACCAAGCGCTAAAATCAATCAACCTGCCTATTCCAACTCGTCAAGTGACAGCGCTGATTGGCCCTTCTGGCTGCGGAAAATCGACTTTATTACGCTGTTTGAACCGAATGAATGACCTCATTGAAGGCGTGACTATCACCGGTAAATTGGCGATGGATGGGCAAGATATTTACGGCAATATTGATGTTGCAGATCTGCGTATCAAAGTGGGAATGGTGTTCCAAAAGCCAAATCCGTTCCCAATGAGTATTTATGAAAACGTGGCGTATGGGTTACGCGCACAAGGGATTAAAGATAAAAAGCACATCGATGAAGTGGTTGAGCGCTCATTGCGCGGCGCGGCGTTGTGGAATGAAGTAAAAGATCGCTTGAAGTCGCATGCGTTTGGCCTCTCTGGTGGTCAACAACAGCGTTTGTGCATCGCACGTACGATAGCGATGGAGCCGGATGTGATTTTGATGGATGAACCAACGTCCGCACTTGACCCGATTGCAACACACAAAATTGAAGAATTGATGGAAGAGCTGAAAAAGAATTACACCATCGTTATTGTCACGCACTCAATGCAGCAAGCGCGTCGTATTTCAGATCGCACGGCGTTTTTCTTAATGGGGGAATTGGTTGAACACAATGATACACAAGTGATTTTCAACAATCCTAAAGATGATAGAACTATGGGATATGTCAATGGCGATTTCGGCTAGTCACTTATTGCAGCGACTAACCTGAAATAATAGCGGACTCATTATAACTATAAAGCGATGGTAACTTTGCCCCTCATACAGAGGGGCTTTTTTGTAGAAACTTCATGGCATACATATTCTTATCCGCAATATGTATTAATTGATTAATATTGGCTGAATCTTTAGGAAAAGAGGCAATACCGATACTGGTTGAAAGCTTTGCTCCCACTCCATTATCCACGAAGAAATTCTCTTTAAAACACGCTTTAATGTGGCGTTGCATAATGCTCAGTTCCATCGCATCTACGCTATGGATGATCAGGGCAAACTCATCACCCCCCATACGAAATACCGAATAATCAAAGGTTGGAATCGAATGTGTTAAGCGAAACGCTACTTGTTGCAACACACTGTCCCCTGCTTTATGACCATTTTGGTCGTTAATGGGCTTAAAGCCATTTAAGTCGAGAAGAAAGAGAGAGAAGGGGTTGTTGGTAGAAATTTGATTCAGCTCTTCAAACATAGCAAGGCGGTTAGCAAGCCCAGTTAGAGGGTCAGTTAATGCTAAGGTACGCTGAGCAACCGCTTCTTTATGAAAAATATAGCTAACTAAGCCAATGCAACCCAGCATCAAGAACATCAGCAGAAATTGTACCTGTGTTAGCCTATTTGCTTTTTCTTTTTGCTCGAGATAGATAGGGCTTTGCAGTTGAAAGTTTTGGTTTACATAGCCGATAACTTGGTCGTAAATCAAGTGGGTATGTTTTTCAAATACAGCCAATGACTTTTGATCTTTAACGGCCAGCAATAAGCTTTCTAATATTTTGAAATCATCAAAGTTGTTCTTAAAGAAATGCTGGGAATCCGTTCTGCCCATAAAATTATCCGATTCCTTACTCGTTAGAATCAAGTCAAAACGGCTCCAAATCAGCTCATACTGCAGCCAAGTGTGCGCTTTCTTCTCCTTTGACTCTAGGTAATAAGGAATCGAAGCAACCAGCTCAGAATACTCCTTGGTGAGCTGGAATAAATACCAAGTTGCATAGTTACGCTGGTCTGTATAGGAGTTGGCTAAAGAGCGTGTGGTCGAAAGTATATACAAATTAGCGACGATCAAGGTGGCTGACAGGACAATCAACAGTGTTTTTGCCCGGTATAGCAAGGGGTGTAAAGTGCTGTGTTTTGTAAAATTCATTATTTACCGTGAATCAATAGTTTTTCTAACTGCCACACCATTTGGGTGTAATAAATGCCATTGTCTATTTGTGGATATTTATCTAGATTGTAGATCAGCCAAAATGGCCCCTTGTTTCTTATTTTCATTTCATCGCCATTCATGTGATAAGCAATAATGGGTTCATAGCGAGTTAAGTTTTCAATTGCAATATTAGCGGCGTAATCATTAATGGCCAAAAATGATACAGAAGAAACCTGTCCAACTTGCAAATGATTAATTAAATCAATAACTTTAAAACCAGTGAAAGTATTTTCTTTTGGTAACCAAGGAAGCTGAGTCGTGAAGGTTTCACGAGGCAGTATCTCTGCCAATTGTGCAAGAGAATAAGTAACCCGATCTTGGTTTGGGAGGGTAATAGTTAAGCTTGCAGCATGAACAAATAAGCTGAAAAAAATAAGTGGTAAAGCGGTTATCCATCTCATCATAAACTACCTTATTTACTTCTGCTTTTTTCTTAGAGCATAGGCTAAAAGTATAAGGTGATAATTTAATCAATGAAATTATTTTCTATTTATATTTCTATTAATTTGGTCGAATCAATCTTTAGTTTAGAACAAAAAAATCCCCACATAAGTGGGGACTTGCATATTGAAATGTTATTAGTGCCGTTACTGCCGCATTGTTTACTAAAAAATGAGATGTGCTACACCAGCTATCACTGGCAGTGTAATGAGCGTACGCAGAATAAATATGACAAACAGCTCAAGGATGTTGACAGGAATTTTGCTGCCTAACATTAATGCACCCACTTCAGACATATAGATCAACTGAGTCACTGACATGGCTGCAATCACGAAACGTGTCATTTCATTATCAATGGAAGCTGCAAGAATCGCGGGAATAAACATATCCGCAAAACCGACCACAATGGTTTGAGATGCTTGAACCGCTTCTGGTACACCAAGTAATTCTAGAAAAGGAATAAAGGGTTGGCCCAATACAGAAAATACAGAGGTGTATTCTGCAACAATCAGAGCCAGAGTACCCAAGCCCATCACGACAGGTAGCACACCAAACACCATATCAACAGCGTTACGCATGCCTTCAGCGAAGATCGATTTTGCAGATTTAACTTGGCTTGCTTTCGCCAGTGCTAATTCCATCCCCCATGAGAACGAGGTATGGCCGCTTGGAACTGCATCGGCATCTTTAGCTGGAGAGGTACCATCAATATAAGTGTTCTTTTTGAAACTTAATGGTGGCAGGCGAGGAATGATGATCGCTGCAACAAAGCCTGCAAGGCAAATGGTGCCATAAAAAGGTAGGAACAGATGCTCTAGCTTAACTTGCGCAATAACGACTAAGCTGAAGGTAATTGAAACGGCAGAAAACGTTGTACCAACAATAGCGGCTTCACGCTGTGTGTAGAATTTGCTTTCGTACTGTTTGCTGGTCAGCAAAATACCGACACTACCGTCGCCCAACCAAGAAGCCATGCAGTCGATTGCGCTACGGCCTGGAAGGTTGAAAACTGGACGCATGATTCTGCTTAATAAACTACCAAATAGCTCCAGTAGCCCGAAGTTAAGCAGTAAAGGCAGCAAAAGCCCTGCAAAAATAAATACAGAAAATAAAGTGGGTAATAAACCCTCAAGAACCATACCGCCAGTGTTTTCTTCCCAGATAGCCTTAGGGCCGATTTGGAAAAACGTCATAATGACGGCGATACCACCAAATACACGGACGGCTAACCAAAGAGCCGATGGATTAAAAAGCCCATTTAAGAAAGGACTCTTTGTAATGAATGCAGGTTGAAAAATTTTACATAAAATGGAAGCTGCAGACATAAAGGCGATGATCACTGTCACTATTGCAACAAGGTAATCACCCAAAATAGCTTGGATAGATTTAGCAAGGACGGCAACTGGAATGGTTAAGTCACCTTGGTAGCTAATTGGCGCCATAAACAAAAATAGACCAATTAACGAAGGGATGAAAAACATCCAAAAGCTACTTTGTGTTGGTGCTACAGGAGCTTCAATAGTTTGAGCGTTATCTTGCATGTCGTGTCTCGTATTACTGCGGGTCAATAGTCACCAATTGGTGGCATAAAAATGCACTAAATAGCTCTATTTAGTCATTGCAGGCAAGAATATCTATTTTTAAGATGGCTTGCAATACTATTCATTAATCAAGGTTAAGTATTCAAACAAAAGAGCTGTTATTCTCAGATAACATGGTCATTTGTTTTGTTATTGTTGCATTGGTTAATAATTTGTTGGTGATTGAGGCGTGCGTTTTAAAAAGAATTAAGGAGGGCTGAGGAAAATTGGGTGGTTAAGGTAAGAGGGACGGGTCAGTCAAAGGCCTTTAACCGTAGGCTAAAGGCCAAAAATGTATAGGTCCAATGAGCTTTATTGAGCTGTACTGATATTCAAACGTTGTAGGCTAACGCTGAGCGCATCATCGAATTGACTAAAGAAATTATCTTCACCGACCAAATCAACAATCCCCGCTTTTTTCAGTTTCATTGCAACACGAGTATTTGCACCAGAGATCAACACTTGCACATTCTTTTTATGGAAGTTTTCGATCATTTCCTCAATGGATTGCAGGCCAGTAATGTCCATAAATGGAACCCATTTAAGACGAATAATTAAAATTTCTGGCTGCTCTTGAATGCTGCTCATCACACGCTCAAAGGTTTCAGCCGCAGCAAAGAAAAATGGGCCTTCTAAGGCGTAAACGGCGAGCTCTCTTGGTAACTGAGTTTGCCCATGACGAAGCAGCTCAGCACTGAGCTCATGGTGTGTACTGGCTTTTACCTCAACACTAGATGCCATACGTTTTACAAAGTGAAGGGTAGCGATGATCACCCCGATGTTGACGGCGACAACTAAGTCAGCAAACACGGTTAATCCAAATGTTAGCAACAAAATAACCACATCGGCTTTGGGTGCACGTTTAACCAATTTAATAAAGTGGGGAACTTCACTCATGTTCCATGCTACGACGAACAAAATCGCACTGAGTACTGCCAGTGGAATATTGACGGCTAATGGTGCAAGTGCAATAAGGATAATGACCAGAGTGAGCGAGTGCACCACGCCCGAAAGTGGGCTTGTCCCCCCGTTGCGTATATTGGTTGCAGTACGTGCAATGGCGCCTGTTGCTGCAATACCACCGAAGAGCGGAGCCACGATATTAGCGATACCTTGGCCGACTAACTCTTGGTTTGAGTTGTGTTTGGTGCCCGCCATACCATCGGCGACCACCGCAGAAAGCAATGATTCAATCGCACCTAGCATGGCAATCGCAAAAGCAGGGCCAATCAATAGAATAATTTGAGAGAAGCTAACTTCTGGAAGCGAAAACTCTGGCAGTCCTTGAGGTATGCCTCCAAAAGCCGATCCAATCGTGCGGATCCCTTCAAAGCCAACAAAATATTGCAACACGGTAACTGTGACGAGAGCAAGCAGTGGCCCTGGCACTTTCGAGAGCTTCGGGATCTTAGGACCGAAGATAACCAGCGTGAGTGAAAATAATGCAAGGCTTGTGGTGGCCCAATCCATCTGCGGAAAGGCATGGAAAATAGACACTAATTTTTGATGAAAATGCTCACCTTCGATCTTGGGGAGGCCAAAGAATTCTTGCCATTGCCCAACCCAGATGATGACACCGATACCGCTGGTGAAGCCGACGATTACGGGGTCAGGAATATAGCGGATGATGCTACCGAGTTTTGCGACCCCCAGAACCAATAGAATCACACCGGCCATCATAGTGGCTATCTGCAGCCCACTGACCCCATACTGGCTAACAATTCCAGCGAGTATCACGATGAAAGCGCCCGTTGGGCCGGCTATCTGCACTCGCGAGCCGCCAAACAGTGAAACGATAACGCCTGCAATAATGGCGGTGTATATCCCTTGCTCCGGTTTCACGCCAGAAGCAATAGCGAATGCCATCGCCAGTGGCAGAGCGACAACCCCTACAATCAAACCTGCACTGATATTATTTAGCCACTGTTTTGGTCGTAGCAGACCGGCTTTATAGGATTCATATACGGCAAACATAATTGATAACCTTATTGAAAATAGGGGAAAATAGAAAGCGCGGTGGATTCTACGCTCATTTAAAATGCTGTAAAGAGGGGTGAATATTCAACGGAGGTTATAAATATAGTGGTTCGGCGGCGGAATTTTTACTATTTAGAGTTGTGGATGTGAGTCTATTTTCTTATGATTCATTAGGTAGGATGTTTTTTATACAGAGATGGAGTTTGTGATGATTAATAAACGTTTTTTTAAAACAAAAGAAGAAGTCGAAGTGACCTTTGAAGTGGACGTCCCAGATACGGCTGGCAATGTTGCGATAGTCGCGGACTTTCTTGACTGGCAACCAGAACCAATGAAAAAGGTGGCGAAAAGTAATAGTTTTAAATTTAAAACCCGTTTACCTAAAGATGCTGAATTTCAATTTCGTTACTTGTTGGATGACCAACAATGGGTTAACGATCCTAGCGCTGACCAGTACATTGCCAATGGTTTTGGCGAGGAAAATAGCCTAGTAACGACTTATCAATAGGTTGTTGATAAATCTTGTGAAAGCGTGAAATATGATTAGGACAGTACTCATTTTTACGTGTAATTGTTGATTTATTATAAGGCACTCCGGTGCCTTTTTTGACCATAGAATCACACGATATAGGTGACTTTTGAAACAGAAAGTCTTAATCTTGAGGCTCTTTTGACTTAATCCACAGGATAGATAGTGCTTCCTCGTTCTCTCATTCTGCGCTTTTCTGAGCTTTCACTTACAAAAAAAGCGTCGATTATTGGCCTACCGATTGTCGCGGCCATCGCATTTTCCTCGTCTATTCAGGATAGCTCCTTACAGCGCCAAATTGAGCTCTCTATTACCGAAACTCAAATTGTTCAGTCGATTTTATCTGATGCTATTGAGGTAAAAAATCTTCCGGATTTTGAATATGAGATTAAATCTGGTGACAATTTAAGTACTATCTTTAATCAACTTGGCTTTGGTTACCAAGACTTGATGAAGATTATGGAAACCGATTTAAACTACCTCGCATTGGATACGTTAAAACCTGGCAACATCCTCAGGTTTTGGAAAGCGCAAAATGGAAATGCGCTTTCCAAAATGGAGCTAGAATTTAGCCTAGTCGAGCGCGCGGTATATTCACGTTTAGATGATGGTACCTATGAGTTTCAAGATGTTAAAATACCGGGTGTATGGAAAGAGTTCGCCATGGTTGGCGAGATCCAAGGCAGCTTTTCTCAGTCGGTCAATTCGATAGGGTTAGGCAGCGCTGAGATAGAACAGATCGTCTCTTTACTTAAAGATAAACTCAATTTCTCTCGTGATCTTAGGGTTGGCGATCGATTTGAAGTGGTTCAATCTCGTCAATTTGTCGGTGAGAAATTGACGGGCAATCGTGAAATCCAAGCGATTAAAATCTACAGTCGAGGCAAAGACGTTTCTGCTTATTTACACCGTGATGGGCAGTACTATGACAAAAATGGCGATAGTTTACAGCGCGCATTTCAACGCTATCCGACGACAAATAAACGCATTACCTCTAACTTTGATGCGCATCGCCTGCACCCAGTCACAAAAAGAGTGGCTCCGCACAATGGTACTGATTTTGGTGTACCAGTCGGTACTCCGGTATTCTCGACTGGCGATGGTACGGTGATCATGACGCGTAAGCACCCTTATGCGGGTAATTACGTGGTGATACAACATGGCAGTACTTACAAAACACGCTATTTGCATTTGAGTAAAATTTTAGTGCGTAAAGGTCAGAAAGTATCGCGAGGTGAGCGGATCGGTTTATCTGGGCAATCGGGCCGAGTCACTGGGCCTCATCTGCATTATGAGCTGATGGTTCGAGATCGCGCAGTGAATGCCATGACCGCCAACATACCAATGGCAAACTCAGTGCCTAAAAAAGAGATGGCGGGGTTTGTTGCAAGGCGTAATGAACTCGATTCTATGCTTCAGCAGCAAGAACTGCGGTATGCCACCAGTGAGTCTTCGGCTGACCAAGAGTCTTAATGTGATAGCATAATGGATATTAGTAATCCCTCACTTTCAGAGTGAGGGTTTTTTATGCGCGCCGTACATGGCTCATGTTGTTCCAGTGAGTCACGATAGAGTGCGGTGTTTCTGGCTTTGAAAAATAGTAACCTTGGATCTGTTCACAGCCCATAGCATAGAGTTTCTCCAGAGCTTCTTGGTTCTCCACCCCTTCTGCGACGAGATCAACTCGAAGTTGATTTGCCAATTGAATAATCAACCAAACTACGCGCTCCGCTGTTTCGTTACATACCATGTTTTTGATAAAAGTGGCATCAATTTTAATGCAATCGATGGGGTAGCTATGGATGTAATTCAAGCTCGAATAGCCAGTGCCAAAGTCATCAAGCGCGATGGTAAAACCAAGTAGTCTGAGCTTATCTAAGATGTATCTAACTTCACTGGTTTGTGAAAGTAGTACTGTTTCGGTGAGCTCAATTGTGAATTCATTAGGCTCAAAGCCGTATTGAGTAATGGTTTGCATTAAGTGTTCGAGATAGCGCTTGGAGTTGATCAGTTCATGTGCCGAACAGTTAAGTCCTAATTTTACCTTGTAGCCTAAGCCCTCCTCTAGCTCAACTTTTGCTAGGCATGCCAGCTCAACAATGCGTTCTCCTAATTCCACAATTAAACCTGACTGCTCAGCAGTATCGATAAACTCAATCGGTGAAATCGCACCCAGAGTTTCGCTATTCCAGCGAGTGAGAATCTCAAAATAGTTCCACTGTTCTTGGTGACGACTGACGATCGGTTGCGCCACCACAAATAGCTCACTATTTTTACTGGTTAACTTATTGAGTTCACGGCGTAGAGCTTCTGTGATTTGGGTTTGACGATGGTATTGGTCACTCAGATGGGTATCATAGCAACGGATATTACTACCGCGAGTTTGCTTACACTCTTTGAGTGCTAAACAGGCATTGAGAATCAGTTGATCGGCCGTGATTGTCTCTTGAGTTTTCCTTGAAATGCCAATGCTTAAGCTAATTTTAATGCGATGTGATGCATCGACATAACCTGTATTTAGCTTATCCAATATACAGCGGCAGATTTGCAACGGATCATTAGAGAAGGTGATAAACGCATATTCATCCCCTGCGATTCGAAATGCCAAATTCTCTTCCGGAACGCTTTTAATGATGGCATTAGCCACAAACTTAATGATTTGGTCGCCAATATAGTGCCCATATAAGTCATTGATCGATTTAAAATTATCGATGTCTAAATAAGCAAGAGTAAACGGTTCATTGGTTGTTTCAACTAAGCGTTCTAATTTGTCAGCTAGATAACTGCGGTTCATTAAATCAGTCAGGTTGTCGTGAGAAACTTCGTAGCTAAGTTGATTAACCAAGCTGTCAGAGCGTTCGCTCAACCACTTATTGCGCAGGCTGTGAACGACTATGTTCGCAATGATTCGGTGGTAGCCAATCACGAATTCCTCATCTTCGATGGGAGAATAGAAGGTAGACACGAGCATTCCGAGTATTTCGCCATTCTTGGCACGTAGGGGAATACCGATATAGGCATCAATCTTATTTTCAATTAGAAACTTGTCATCAGGAAAAATTTTGGTCACTTGTGATGGAAACAGACAGTATTCCTGTTTTGATTTCCACACTTGCTCACACGGTGTTCCCCTGAGCGGATAACCCGTGTCGTTGTTGTCTGGCGTCTCACCAGCATGAGATAAGGTGTGAGCTCTGTAATGCCATTTGTCTAACTCGACGATGCATGTACAGCAGGTTTGAAAATGTGTATGCAGCACCAATGTGGCCCGATCATGTAACTCAGAGCCATCGAGCAGCATGAGCTCGTTAATGGTGTTTAGACTAACTGCATCCCTAGCCAATGATGTTTTAGTCATATGTCGTACTCTGTTTTTTTAGAATATGCACTTAGTGACTATGGTCGACATTGCGCAGTTTTGCCACTCGCAATGATGGGTACTTGAGACGTAAAAAAATAAAATATTGGTTATTCAGCGGCTTAGTTGCAGAGTTTTATGAGTACTTTTTTGTCTAGGGTAAATTTGCTCTGGTGGACAATTGTGTGATGGAAATAGACGTAACCCCAATTTAGTTACCTAGCTTCATTCGTTAATTTTTCTTTTAAGTAGTTGAGAAATAAATGAGTTCGAGTGTGTTGATAATCAAGTTTAGGGTAATAAGCGTAAACCGTTGCTTGATCAACGGTGATATCGGGTAGCAAACGTACCAGATTGCCCAAACGTAGCTCTTCTTTGACCATCACGTCGTTGGTGACAATCACTCCCATGCCATTTTTGCCTGCATAGAAAAGTGCTTCTGGATTGGTTGTCGCGAAGTTACCCGATAACGATAGGCGTTTGCCCGTTGAGGTTTTTAATTCGCGCGTTGTGTGTTCTCCCCAAATCAAGACATTGTGCTGTTGAAGCTGTTCGGCAGATTTGGGCATACCATATTTTTCAATATAGTTAGGAGAAGCATAAAAGCCGGCCTTATGTTCAAATAGGGGTGAGGCTTTAAAACTGAGGGAGTTGAGTTGGTCAATTTCTCGGCTGATGAATAAATCAAGGTGAAGTTCGGGCAATTGCCCCGGAGTTGTTGTGGTCAGTTGGATTCGAATGTCAGGGTAGCGCTGTAGAAATTCATCTAAATACTGCACCAAAAATTTTGAGCCCACAGAGAGTGTCGCCCCAATTTTTAGCAGGCCAGCGGGAGTTTGGCTGACAGATCGTGTTTCATCAACCACCGATTGCCAACTTTCAAGTTGTGCTTTTGCTCGCTCATAAAAGAGAGCACCCGCTTCGGTTTGTGTCACCGTTCGTGTGGTGCGCTTAAGTAACTGCACGCCAATTTTCTCTTCCAGCCAATGTACTCGTTTACTGATGGCTGAGCTGGTGGTATTGAGCTTACGTGCCGCGCCGTTAAAGCTTCCTTCTTCAACCACTCGCATGTATGTTTTAACATTTTGTATCCAATCCATTGTTACCCTACTCATTCCTCATTGGAACTAATTCATTTCCTGAGTGCTTTATTATCAAATCTGAGTTGCCAATATATACTGAAAACGTATTTTGACACCACATCTACCGACGATAAGAGCTCACTTAGCAACCCATGAAAACTCTCGCTAGCACACCATTTAAAAAGACGCCGATGTTATTGGCGATGATGATCATTGCCACGGGCCAAGTTGGGGTGAGCATCTATTTACCTGCACTGCCGCTGATCAGCCGAGACTTAATGGTTGACCAAGCCAGTATTCAATGGCTCGTCACGCTCTTTTTAGTAGCGTTTGGAATGTCACAGCTTTTTTACGGGCCATTGTCTGATGCGGTTGGTAGACGCCCGACATTTTTACTCGGGCAGGGGATCTATTTGGCCGGTACAGTATTGTGTGTCTGTTTTTCGGATAATTTTCATGCGTTGGCTGCTGGTCGCCTACTGCAAGGGCTTGGCGCGGGAAGTGCTTCTGTTCTTGGCCGCAGTGTGCTGCGTGACAGTTATGATGGTCTGCAATTAACAAAGGCGCTTTCTTACATCGCCATCACAGCCTCAATTATGCCAATTATTGCCCCTGTGCTCGGTGGGTGGCTTGCCTTTCATTTAAGTTGGCAGTCCGTGTTTGTGTTCGTATTAGTGTATATCTGTACCATTTTTATTTTAGGTTGGTGGATATTGCCAGAAACGTTGCCATACGCGAAACATCGGTTTCAACCTAAGGCCGTATTGCATAACTACTTGCTACTCTTGAAAAATTCCCAAGTGCTGACCAGCGCCAGTTACAACTGGATCAGCTATTTATCTAGCTTAGTGACTCTGTCTGTGCTGCCTTTTCTCTTGCAAAACAAGCTGGGGTTAACGGCCGCCGATTATGGAACCGTAATGATCGTCCCTTCCGCGGGTTTGATGATAGGCAGTGTTGCCGTTAACTTACTCAATGATCGTTTTTCATCCCAACGTTTACTTGCTTTGGCGATTGTCATTATGGCTTTTGCCGGTATTTGGTTACTGATAACACCGATGAGCGTGTTCAATTTAGTGTGGGGATTTACTTGGTTAACGGTTGCGCAAGGTATCTCATTTCCATTATCCACCAGCATGCTGCTCGGGCCACACAAAACTCAAGCGGGCTCCGTTGCGGCTTTATCCGGCTCCATTCAAATGTGTTTAGCTGGATTCTTAGGAGGATACTTGGTGGAAAGATGGATCACGAGTCAGATGTCGCTAGGCTGGTTCTATTTAGCAACCAGTTGCGCTATGTTTTTGGTGTTGTGTTCTTCCTATCGCTTACGTCAAACCAAATTCGCTTAATGCTGTTTATACCCTTCCGGTTTGAAGCGGTTTAAGTCTAGTGGTGCATTTACATCGTACATGTCGGCACAAGAGAAATAATTTGAGGTATAATCTCGGCGACATTAATTCGACGGAAAAATCAATGCAACAAGATGAATTTCAAGCATTAGTCAAAAGCTTGTGCGAGCAAAAAACACTTCCTCAAGCGTTAGATATGCTGAAAGTATTTGAAGATCAAGATATTGCTGAAGCAGCCTTATCGTTAGTGGGTCAGTTTGCTTTAGCCGAAGTGGATGGGGAGCAACGCATTTACCACGTCGTGTTGCAAGAAAATGAGCAAGGTGAAGAAGAAGAGTTTGTCGAACACATTATGAATGAAGGCGATGATGTTATTAAGTTTGTTGCTTGGTTTTTTGAAACCATGTTTGAAGTTAAGCAGAAAGAAACTTACTTGGCTGCTGGTAAAACCTATAAGCAGCCTAAACGCGGTTAGCTGAAAATTAATTACTTTATTTTGTGATACAAGTCTTGTTTTTGTTCTTTTTTGGGCTAATATACACCTCATCAGGTAAATAAATTACATGTTGAGGTGATTCATGGGTTATGAATTAGGTGGTGCTTACGTTGGTCAACTGATCGCAAAAAAAGCGATGTATGATGCAATGCATGGCAAACCACAAGCAAAGAAAAAGTCTTTCATTAAAACGCTAGTGAAGAAATTCAGCAAATAGTGAATGCCTAAGAATTAAAAAGCCCTAGCTTGGTAACAAGCTGGGGCTTTGCTTTATTTACTGGGGTAAAAATGACTGTGCAAATTCGTCCACCATTCGTCCACAAAGAGCCCGTCTACCATTACTGACTAAAGAGTCGGCGGTTTCTGAGGTGTCGGTACTTTTCTTCTAAAGTAACCAGATACTCTGGGGGGCACTACTGACTTTTTTTGGTTAGCCAATCTTCCAATTTATCACACCCGCCGATATAGCGGCTTTCTAGCCAAATTTGTGGCACGGTGACGGGCGTTTTTTGACCGATGATGGCTTTAACTTCTGGGATCATCCGGTACAGCGCCGCACTTTCTTTGACTACATCATGATAGGTGTATTGAATTCCCGCTTCATCCAGCAATTTCTTTGCTTTGACGCAGTACGGGCAAGTGGCTTTTCCATACACAATATTGCCAGTTAACTCGTCACGTTGTGCCCACTCTTTGATCACCGATTGAACCAAAACACCTCGATTTAACGCTTCTCCTTGGCTGATCACTTTACCTTCAACGACCAATATTGGGGCGTGCCATGCGCCAAGTTTCAAGGGTTCCCACCAGTACGATAGCCAGTCTTTGACTTCTAACTCGATGGGAATGCCCTCCAGTTCATTATTGAAGGTGTCAGTCAAAATGTCCTTGGTGAGCGTACACTCGCCGCAAGGGATGGTGACTTTAAATGGACCCCAACTTCCAGCCCATCGGTATAGTGTGATTTTTATCGGTTTTGCCATCGTGTTTTCCTCAAGAAGCATTGCTTAGAGAATAGGAAAGAGTTGAGTGACTTTTTATTTCAACGCGAAGATTTTTTTGTTTCCCAGTGAGTAATAAAGGCCACTGAAGCGATAATGATGGCAGCGCCAAGCCATAATCGCCCGGGTGGTGCCCAGCCAAACACTAACCAACCCGCCAAAACATTCAGTGGCAGCTTCGCGTGATCAAAAGGTTGCACAAAAGACGCATCTGCCACCGCATAGGCTTTAACGATCGCCCATTGAGCCAGTGCCGTCATCGCACCCGCAAAAAGCAATATGAGCCATAGAGTGCCCCCTTGAGGTGTTTGCCAATCTGGTAAAGCGAGCAGTAGATTGAACGGTGTGATCAGTACCAAAAGGTAGACCACCATAGTAGACGGTGAGTCATGGGCAGACAGTTTTTTCACCATCAAAGAGTAACAAGCCCAAAAAAATGCCGCGCCAACAGGCAGCAACGATGCCCAGTTGAAATCGTCAGCCCAAGGTTCAAGGATGATCATCGCCCCGACAAAGCCAGTTAATGTTGCTCCCCAGCGCGCTGTACCCACTTTCTCTTTTAAAAAAAGGCCTGAGCCAATCGTGGCAAACAGAGGAGAGGTCATCAACAGTGCAATACCTTGCCAAATGGGTACGGGATAGGCGAGTGCCCATAACCAGAGTTGTATGCCAATCACAGATAAAAACACACGGAAAATATGCATGCTTAAATGCTCGGTGCGCAGCGAGTAGCGGATCCCTAACGTTGATAAATACGGCAAAATAACGACTAACGCGATGGCATATTGAACCAGCGCCACCGTGGTAGATGACAGGCCATAATTGATACTGGCGACTTGAGCAAGGCTATTGACTATCGCAAAGGCGAGGCCTGCGATTAGCATCCAACTTGCCCCTTGGATTGGGTGGTGAAGTATTTTTGTCATAGAGAAGAGGGTTATAGAAAAAGTCGTTGAATCATACTGACTTATCAGCGTTAAACCAATCTCTGAAATGAATGGAGTGGTTCAATAAATTTGAGCAAGTGTTATCCCTGCTGATTTCCACTTGTCTGAAACGCCAAACATTTTGCGTATGGGCTGTGGTGATGGGATAAAAAAAGCCCCCTAAAAAGAGGGCGAAAGAACATGAACGGCCAGTGCTCTGCCTTAGCACTGAAAAGAAGCACAAACGCTGCCATGTATTTGTACTTATTACATAGCAGGTTGTGTGCCAAATTTAACTTATTGAAAAATAATGAAATTATATTATTTGCTCTATGAGGGATGGTCTAGCCTAGTGCAATGTGTTTCATTGTGGTGCAATGCCGTCAAATAAAAAAGGCCAAGCGAGTGCTTGGCCAAAAGGATGATATCCTTAGGGAGTATATGCGTTCGTATGATTGAAATTAGAAGTTGTAACGTAGGCCTAGGCGAATAGAGTCTTTTGCATCATACGCAGTGCCGAGGTCTTTTTTATCTAGGTTGTTCATTTTGTAGGCAACGTAAGTGTAGATTGATTTATTGAAATCATAACGCCCTGTCAACTCAGCAAAATCACTTTTCGTCGTTGTGACGTTTGCAGTTTCATTTTCCGTTTTTTGATACACCCCAATCAAGCGGAAGTTACTTGTGATTTTGTATTGCGCAGCAAATTCAATCCCGTTGAATTCGCTCTTCGCTTTATCGTCCAAATCCCCTTGTGTATAGGTCAGGCCTAAGTACAAATCGTCCAACGTGTAATTTACACCGGCAATAATTTGATTCGCCGCACCTTGGCCTGTGCCATTATCGTTGCTTGCGTAGCCCAAGCCTAAACCAAGGCCGATAGGTAAGTTATAAATTGCAGAAAGACCAAAGCCATCGGTGTCTTTTTCTTCGCCTGCAATAAAGCTTGCTTTCACATTGAGGGCATCAAATGTAGCTGCGTAGAGGAAGGTGTTGTTGATTTGCTCATTACCTGCGTTGATGAACTCTTTTTGAGCGCCAGTATAAGTACCGATGTCTGACATTTGAGAAATTTGCACGCCAGCCGTATCTTGGCGGCCGACAGAAATAGCACCAAAATCAGCTTGTAAACCTGCAAATAGGTAACGTTGGTTGAAATCAGAATTCTTATCGTTGCTGGCGGAGGAATTAACCGTTTGCTCTGCTTCATAGGTTGCAAAACCTTTCAAAGAGTCAGAGATTTCTGTTGAGCCTGTAATGTTCAAACGCGCACGGCTTTTGTTTTTCATCGTGCCTTCAATTTCTTTGCCTTTGTCATCACCACCGAAATCGCCACGAAATTCTGCACGTCCACCAACTTTAAGCTCATTTCCATCCGCTTTGTAAACGGTCGCAGCAAAAGAAGAACCTGATACCAATGCTGTAAGAATTGCGGTTGCGATTGTTGCTTTTTTCATTTTATTTACCTTATCCATAATCAATGAGCTTCAGTGCTCGAACGGTTTGATGTGAGTAAAGTAGATGTTTTAAATGAATGTTTAATTACTGATTCATGATGTTTACATGTTGTTTTTATTGATGATTTATTAAAGAGAATGTTATGTAGTGATGTTCAAAATAGTCAAGGTGCCATGAATTTTGAGTCGAAGATCTTACTTTTATCTAATGAAGATGCAAATCCATTCACTCGCGCTGTAGATGAGGTAAACTCGACGATCTTAGTCATCTCAAGGAAGAGTATATGTATTCGGTTCGTTTGGATAAACAGAAGATAACCCCGTCTAAAGTGTTGTGTGTTGGAAGGAACTATATTGAACATATTCAAGAGCTTAATAACACAATACCAGAACAAATGGTGGTGTTTAATAAACCCAACACGAGCATCACAACCACTCTATCCTCGTTTCACCAAGAGACGCTTCACTATGAAGCTGAAATTTGTTTTTTGATCAAAAAAGGTCAATATAGCGCGGTTGGTTTGGGGTTAGATCTGACTAAGCGGGTACTGCAATCTCAGCTTAAAGCAAAAGGTTTACCTTGGGAGCGGGCGAAAGCATTTGACGGTTCAGCAGTACTTAGCCGATTTGTGCCACTGCATGGTATCGATATCAATAAGTTGCAGTTAGAGCTATTCATCAACTGTGTTCGGGTTCAGTGCGGCGGTGTAAACCAAATGATCTATTCACCCGCCATCATTTTAGAAGAGCTGAAATCTTACACATCGCTGCGTGATGGTGACGTTGTGATGACCGGAACGCCACAAGGAGTTGGAGAAGTGCATTGTGGCGATCTCTTTTTAGGGCGTCTTAAATGTGGAGAGCAGACCTTAATCGAGATTGAATGGCTAGCGCAATAAAACTGATTTGCGCTATTCGGGCTGCGGTTATTATCAGTATTCACCGCAGCCTCTGTCTTTAATGGGCTAAGAGCGTTAAATTTAGCAAAAAGAAAGTCGCCATGCTGATGATCGTGGTCAGCAGGACATTCTTGGTTTTCCATGCAATCAGTCCCGCTAATGCTGCGGCCCACAAGTAGGGATTATGGCGATCAAGCCAAAGTGTTTGCTCTGGCAGGAACACAATCGGAGCCCAAATAGCAGTTAATACAGCAGGGCTAGAATAAGTGAGTAAGCGCTGGATAACTGGGTTGAGACGCAGCGGTAATTTAGGCTCTAAGAACAGATAACGGCTCATAAAGACCAAAGCGGTCATGGCGAGGATAGAAAGCAGAATCATCGTTGGTTCCTCCTGCTCGAACAGAGTAAAACTTCAGAAACATAACCTGCACACATTGCGCCAATGCTTGCTAGCATTAAGCTACCTTCAACTTGCCAAAGAGTCAGGCTTACCGATAACACTAGGGCACTGATGACAGCAACGAGTATCGGTATGTTTTTAATGTTCGGAATGACAATGGCGATAAAAGTAGCCGCGACTGCAAATTCCAACCCCAACTCGTTTAAAGCGGGGATGTAGCTGCCGGCAATAATGCCGACCAGTGTGGCCAAATTCCAAACTAAATAGAAGCTTAAACCCGCACCAAGCGCGTACCAACGGTTAAACTGTTTTTCATTTTGTTGTCCGCAGACCGCAAACAGCTCATCAGTGAGCAGAAAACCCAGAATTAAACGCCAACGTGTCGGGAGTGGGCTGATTTTGCTGCGCATGGAAACGCTGTAGAGAAAATGGCGAGAAGTGATGAAAAATGTGGTGATCAGCAGAGTCAACAGCCCTGCACCTGTTTTAAACATCCCTGTGGCGACGAGTTGCGCTGATCCTGCAAATAAAACCGCAGAGAGTGCCTGGCTCTCTAATACGGTCAGGCCACTTTCAATCGCAAATGATCCCGCCAATAAGCCCCATGGTAAAACGGCAATACTCAGCGGTAGCATGGCCAGTGCGCCTTGCCCAAAGAGGCGACCTCGAGGTTCTAAATGTATGTGGTTCAATAGTGTGCTATCCATAGTAATTCCTTTGCTGGAAGTGATGAATCTATCAAGCCACAAGGTTGGGTCAAGCGATTGTACAAAATTGCGCATACAACGGTCATCCACTGGAGGGAAAAGATCGTTGTAGTCGCAGGCATTGTTCACCTAAACAGATGAAATAAAAATGCCGCCAACAATGAATTGAAGACGGCCTGTTATTTCGTTGTGCTTGTCCGGCAATGAGCGCTACAAGCTGTGTTGGTGTTCTGCTATGAGCATCGCCATTTGCTCGTCGGCTTTTTTCTCGGCGCTGGCGAAATCTTCTTCTGCTTCGAAGGCTCCGACGACCTCGTAATAGCATTTCAATTTAGGCTCAGTGCCCGACGGGCGCACAATCACTCTCGCTCCGCCTTCCAAGTGATAGGTCAATACATCGCTAGCAGGAAGTTGAATCGCTTGCGTTGTTCCATCGGCAATATAACGTGTGAGTGATTTGAGATCGTCGGTCATGAGCACTTTTCTAGCGGCGATTTCCGTTGGTGGTGTGGCGCGAAGCTTGTCACCGATCGGCGGTGAGTTAGGGTCTAACTTAATGCTACGTTGTGCATTAATGTAAAAACCGTGCTGACGGTAAATGGTTTCGAGTTGATCCCAAATAGTCTTACCTTGGCTGTATAATTCGGCCGCTAGTTGTGCAAATGCCACCATGGCCGAAAGGCCATCTTTATCCCAAACGGTTTGCCCTATGGTGTAACCCAATGCTTCTTCATAGGCGAATAAGAACTGCTGTTCATCGCTTTGTTGTTGCATCGCCACGTTGGTCAACCATTTAAAGCCAGTCAAGGTTTGGTAGTATTTTGCACCTTTTGCCTGCGCAATATTACCGAGTAAACTGGATGAGACGATGGTGTTGCCAACCAACTGCTTTGAGGCATCGGTTTTGGAGAGCAAATAGTCCCCAAATAGTGTGCCAACTTGATCGCCAGTCAGCATTTGGTATTGACCATCCGCGCGTTGTACGGCAACGGCAAATCGGTCGGCATCTGGGTCGTTGGCGCAGGCCAACTGGGCATTTTGGGCATGGGCTAACGCGATAACCATATCCATCGCCCCCGGCTCTTCAGGGTTCGGGAAGTTGACGGTCGGGAAACGGCCATCCGGCTCTCGTTGTTCCTTTACACTGATGACATGGGTAAACCCAGCGTCATGCAGCAAAGTCTCAGCCATCTCAGCGCCGACACCATGCATCGCGGTATACGCAATGGTAAGGCATTGCGGATCAGTGTGGTGGTTTAACAATGGGCTTTGATTGAGGGTACGACGGTAAGTTTGGTAATACTCTTCTGTTAGCCATTGCAAAAGGCCTTGTTGGTGCGCGTTATCTAACGGCATCAGAGAAATAGCTCGCGTTGCCGCTAAGTCGATTTCTGCTGCAATGCCTGAATCGTGAGGAGGAATAATTTGTGCGCCATTTTCCCAGTACACCTTAAAGCCATTATATTCGGGTGGGTTGTGACTGGCGGTGACTACGACAGCGGCGGCGGCATTAAAGTGTTTTACCCCAAAAGCGACTACTGGGGTCGGTGCCACTTTATGCGTGAGATACACTTTGATCCCCAGCGCGGCGAGTACTGAGGCGGTATCATGTGCAAATTGCTGAGAATCTGGCCGGCCATCATAGCCAATCACCACCCCACGTGTTTTGGCATTGCTGACTTGTTGAATGAGGTAGTGCCCTAAACCCGTCGCCGTTTCTTGAATTACCAGGCGGTTCATACGATTAGGGCCGCATCCCACCATGCCGCGTAAACCTGCGGTGCCGAACTCAAGGCGTGATTGAAAGCGAGCTTTTATCTCATCTAACTGATGCTGATCGACTAGTGCTTGTAGTTCTTGGCGAGTTTTAGGATCGGGATCTTTTTCTAACCATTCGGAAACGTGTTGCATCATGGTTTCACCTTCTTACATTCATGTTGAATTAATTCTAACTGATATTCATTCTCAATAATGGGGGCGCAATCGCTAAACATCGTTCTTATTTTGTTTCTCATCACGTGTTGCTTCTCTTTGATTGGTTGCGCAACTGACGCTGACAAATTCCGTGTTATCTAGTTAGAGTGATGAAGCGAGAGATGGCGTAAACTGCGTAGCTCGAGCCGCCTAAACAATAAAGAGAGGCTTAAACATAAACCCAAGTATGCACCGCCCACTAACAACCATATTTCAAAAATAAGCCCAGAAGAGTTAGCGATTTCTGTGCCAACAAACGTCATTTCTTGAATTGAAATTAGCGATACAATCGAAGAATCTTTGACCAAAGAAATCGCTTGCCCAGCTAAAGCCGGCGTGATCGCCGCCAATACTTGAGGGGCAATGACGTATCGGTATTTTACCCATCGAGACAGCCCTAAAGAGTGCGCTGCTTCCCATTGACCTTGAGCGATTCCGGCCAAACCTGAACGAACAACTTCAGCGATGTAGGCCGATGAAAGCATCCCAATACACACAATTCCAGAGAACAAATTTTCCCATAGATGAGAAGGACCAAACAGCCAATGCTGAATGACATTGGTTGGCTCATGGTGTTCCCGTAGTAGGTTTTCTAGGCCCAACAACGGGATCAGTTGATTGGAGACAAAAAAATAAAAAATGAACACGAAAACCAGCGGCGGAATGTTCCTAACTAATTGCACAAAAGCGTTAGCCGGAATTCTGAACCACGAAAACTGAGAGTGGCGTGCTACGCCAAGCAGTGTGCCTAACACAAGGGCCAGCACCATCGCCCAGACACTTAAGCGCAAAGTAGCAACTAACCCCTGAAAGAAATAAGGGATAGCACCATGGCTCGTTGGGGTGAAAATCAGAGCAAAAGCTTCTTGCCAACGCCAATTATAATTCACCCCAAGCTCGGCTCGGTGCGTTAACCAAATAACAAAGCCTAACAGTGCTACGAGTAACGCATAATCGAGCTTATTGAGCGATAATTGTAGCCATGGTTTAAGGTTCCGTTTTTCATACAGCACAGTTTTTGTTCTATTCACATCCGCCCCTCAGGCTATTGCCCTGAGACGATTTGGTTTTGCCAATCTAGCGTTGAGAACCAATATTCGTAGCGTTCACTTAACCAGCCGTCATTGGTTCGTTCAATAATCCATTGATCAAAAAAGGCTTTTTTGTCCTCTTCACCTAAGCGAACGGCAAACGCTTCGTTTCCTTTGGACAACCGTTCATTGAAAGGAATGAACAGTTTGTCACTGTGTTTCACTGTTTCATGTTCAGGTTTAGGGCTTGACGCAATCACGGCGTGTGCTTGGCCGTTTAATACTTCTTGAAAGGCTTGTGCATCGTCATCAAATTGCAGAATTTTGGCTTTGGGGAAGGTTTCACGAGCGACTTGAACGGTAAATGCTCCGCGTCGCGCAGCGATAGTCACTCGACGAGAGTTGAAGTCTTCAATGGTGGAGAATCCTTTAGCGAGTGACTGATTAGCGGCAAGTTGTACTCCTGAATGTGAATAGGGGGTGGTAAAGAGTACGCTTTTCGAGCGCTCAGGAGTGATGGACATGCCACCGATAATGACATCAAATTTCTGTGCTAAGAGTGCTGGAATAATACCATCCCACGCGGTAGGTACAAATTCCACTTTCCAACCTGAATCTTCAGCAAGACGTTTGGCAACATCAATTTCAAAGCCAATTAGGTCGCCTTGCTTGTCGCGCATTGCCCAAGGCACAAACGTAGACATACCCACACGCAATGTGCCTCGTTCAGTGATTTTATGAAGGCTAGGCGTTTCACTGGCAAAGGCGGGTATGGAAATGGTTATCCCTAGTAACATGGTCAACCCGAGCGATAGAGCGGCGATAGCCTTCAATCCAGCGCGTTGCCACGCTTTTGGTGCAGATTGCTGCATGATGTTCTCCTTTTAAGGATGATTATTGAGCGCGCCATTGCGCCCCGAGTTTGTGTTCTAACCATGCTGAAAACCCTGATAAAGAAAGAGTTAACAGTAAATAAATTGCAGCGACGGTAAACCATATTTCAAATGGCATCGCCGTTTCTGAGACAATATTTCTACCTTGAGTGGTTAAGTCAAAAATAGCCATCACACTGACGATAGACGAGTTTTTAATTAATGACACGACTTCATTGGTCAGTGGAGGTAATGTACGTTGGATAAGTTGCGGTAAGATCACATCAACATAGGTATAAAAACGAGAAAGCCCTAATGTTCGTGCCGCTTCAAACTGTCCCTTCGGAATGCTGTTTAAACCACCACGAAACACTTCGGCAGTATAAGCGCCTTGAAACAGTGCCAAAGCTAAAATGGCGGTAGAGAAGCGATCTAAGCCCAGCACTGGGCCAAACACAAAATAGAGCAGGTATATCTGCACCAGTAGCGGCGTGTTGCGGATAAGCTCAATATAAATATTGGCCAACCAACGCCCTACCACAGAATTGGAAAGCTTCAACAAAGCGGTTGTTAAGCCAATGACTAGCGTAAAAAATAGGCTGACCGTTGAGATTTGTACCGTGACGGCTAACCCTTCGAGCAGTTCCGCGGGCCACCATTCCCCCTCGTCGTAAAAAGCGATGAAATCAGGCACACGATGCCATTGCCACTGGTAACCCATAGCATGTGCGCCAGAATCAAGTAGCCATACCATCCCCGCAAGCAATAGAACTATCTGTACTAGAGCGGAGAAGATCGGTTTTATCAGTACTTTTATCATCAATGGCTCAATATTTGGTTGAGAAACTGTTGAGTTCTTGGGTGTTTTGGCTGACGAAATATCTCTTCCGGCGTAGCGATCTCGAGAATTCTTCCTTCATCCATAAAAATGATGCGATCCGCTACTTTTCGGGCAAAACCCATTTCATGAGTGACGCACATCATGGTGATGCCATCTTGAGCAAGATCTACCATGACATCCAGTACCTCCTGGATGGTTTCAGGATCGAGAGCTGAAGTGGGTTCATCAAACAATAAAATTTCTGGTTGCATACAGAGTGAGCGTGCAATGGCAACACGCTGTTGCTGACCGCCAGATAATTGCACCGGATATTTGTCAGCTTGGTCAAGAATATTCACTCGCTGTAAAAAATGGCTCGCTCTTTGTCTTGCGGCTTGCTTACTCAATTTCAGTGTACGAATTGGAGCTAAAATAAGGTTTTCAATCACCGTCAAGTGAGGGAAAAGGTTGAAATGCTGGAAAACCATACCGATTTTTCCCGCAGGCTGTGTGATGTCGGAATGGTTAGATTTCAGGGTGATCTTGCCCGCGGTGATAGCTTCTAACCCATTGACCGTTCGGATTAATGTTGATTTTCCTGAGCCTGAAGGGCCACAAACGACTAAGATTTCCCCTCGACGAACCTGAAGAGTAATGTCTTTCAAAGCGTGAAAATTATTGTACCACTTGTTTACTTTTTCAAACTCTATCGCATTCATGGTTGAATATCTTGTTGCTATTTTGTTATCACCTACCTTAGCAATATCAACGAGATAATGCACCTACGAAGCTCATATTAGCGTTAATTTGTGGGTTCCAGCCTAAAGGTGTAACTATTTTTTTACGCAGTGATGATTTTGTAAAAAAGTGGCCAATATTGCCTTTTGTTGAAAATAATGATTGAAGTTGTGGTTTTTAGTAGATAAGTTACAGGGGAGAGCCGAAAGCAAGGCTGCGTATAGATCCAACCTGTCCGTTGTTCGGTAGGCAGTAGAAAAGAATAAGGAAGAAGTAAGCAATGTTTCAGACTGATGATGTAAAAATTAAACGAGTTAAAGAGTTATTACCTCCTGTTGCGGTTCTAGAAAAGTTTCCGGCAACAGAAGTTGCTGCTTCAACCACATTTCAGGCTCGTGAAGCCATTCACAATATTCTACAAGATAAAGATGACCGTTTGTTGGTGATCATTGGCCCATGTTCAATTCATGATCCTCAAGCGGCTGTTGAATATGGAAAACGTCTTAAAGTGTTACGTGATGAACTAGGTGATCGCCTTGAAATTGTCATGCGTGTCTATTTTGAAAAACCTCGTACGACCGTCGGATGGAAAGGGCTCATTAACGACCCTTATTTAAATGATACCTATAAAATTAACGATGGTTTACGCATGGCGCGTAAGTTACTGCTTGATTTGACCGATATGGGGATGCCAACAGCGAGCGAATTTTTGGATATGATCACACCGCAGTATGTGGCTGACCTTATCAGTTGGGGTGCTATTGGTGCTCGTACAACAGAATCTCAAGTTCACCGTGAGCTCGCATCGGGTCTATCTTGTCCGGTTGGGTTTAAAAATGGGACAGATGGCAATATCAAAATCGCTTCTGATGCGATTCGCTCTGCCAGTGCATCGCACCATTTCTTGTCGGTCACTAAGTATGGTCATTCGGCCATCATTCAAACGGCAGGCAACCCTGATTGCCATATCATTCTACGAGGTGGTAAAGAGCCAAACTACAACGCTCAACATGTCGCGGCTATCAAGCAGGAACTAGAAATCTCCGGTTTACCACAAAAAGTGATGATTGACTTTAGCCACGCAAACAGCTCTAAACAGTACCAGCGTCAACTTGTGGTATCACAAGATGTGAGCGAGCAGATTGCATCGGGTGAACATGCTATTTTTGGTGTGATGATTGAGTCTCATCTCGTTGAAGGACGTCAGGATCTCGTGGATGGTTGTGCGGCCACTTATGGTCAATCGATTACGGATGCATGTATTGGCTGGGATGATACTGAAGTGGTATTGCGTCAGTTGGCTGGTGCCGTAGAGGCGCGTCGCGCACGCTAAATATGGCGTCACTCTATAATATAAAGTATCAACAGAGCTCCCGATTTGGGGGCTTTTCTATTTAGGCTTAGACTCAGCCCTGATCGCGTCACTTTAAGCACTATGGTTGTGAAAAGTGCTCAGATAATGCTGAACGACGATTTTTACTTGGGTCGCCGTTTTCATCGTTTTCCACCGTGCTTTCATAGCCTTGTTTGATAAAGCGTTGTAAAGGCATGACAGGTTCAATGCGCTTGAGTTGGGGGGAGTTTGTTGTCCCAGCAAGTTGGTAAATGGTCACGCCACTACCAGTGTTAATCACAATTTTATCCCCATCATATTCAAACTGAGTGCTGACTAAGCGATTATTTCGAAACACGCCATTTGAATTGAGAGTTAGAACCTCAGTGCTATAGCTGGGTGTACCGATTTCGATCCATGAACCATAGACATTTTTGGGGCTTGTATACTCTTGATAGCTCACTAAAAGTAAAGTGGCAAAACCAGCTGCGATAGTGAACAGCACTATCCAAAAAACACTTTTTAATACCCACTTTTTTTTCATAGGGTGACCTGAAGAGGCTTTATTTGCATGCGTGAAACCCTTAACTGCCATTCCCACTCCATAACGTAAGCAATCAGCGACTAGTACCGGTAAGGCTAACCAATTAAAACAAGGTTAGAGAGTGGAATATGTCGTGTGGTTTAGCAAATGTCACACCGGAAAATATGATCTTTTTTCCAAAACTAGTACTAATGGATGACAAGATGAACATTGCACCATGAATTTTGTTGACTTACCGATCAGTATAGGTCGCGTTTCACTATTTGTTTAATCCCAATTGCCACTTGTGTATTTTTACGATTTCAGATAAAACGGCTTACAAACGTGTTATTCACCATATTTTGGTGGTTTATTTTACAAGGAAGAGAAATGATCAAAGAAAACACATACTTCGATGGGGCGGTTAAATCTTTAGGTTTTGCTCACCAAAGTGGTGACAGTTCGGTGGGCGTAATGGCTTCTGGCGAATACACCTTTGGCACGGCGGCTCCTGAGCGTATGACAGTCATCAAAGGTTCGTTAACGATAAAGCGTTTAGGGGATGAACATTGGTCTACATTTAAAGCGAATGAATCTTTTGAAGTCGCTGAGAATTCGTCCTTTGATTTGAAAGTTGCCGAAGCAACAGCTTATTTGTGCGAATATTTGTAGTTGAAATAGGGCTTAAAAGCCCTATTTCTTATTGAGCTGTTAAGCCAAATTTTGCATAGATGGCTTCGATCCTTCCACTTTTTACCATTTCAGACAGAGCGTTTTGTAATGCATCCGCTTGTGGATGGCTTTTAGGCATACCGTAATAGTTGCCGATAGTGTTTGGATAGTAGTAGGTTGCTACTTGGTAGTTACTAAAATTGATTGTTTTTAATTCCACTTCTAGCGCAGGTAAATCCAATACGATAACGGTATCTATTCTCTTTGCCTCTAGCATTCTTGCTAGGTTGAAGTCATCATTAACAACCGTTCTATTTATCTCTTTGTCTTGATCAAACGCTTCGAAATAAGCGGTACCTCTTTTCACACCGACATTCAGCTCTCGTAAATCTTGATAATTGTTGATTGCTGGCCCATCACTGCGAGTGACAAAAACAATATTCCGTGTTTGCTCACTTATAGGACCGATAAAGCGAACAAATGCTTCTCTGTCTGCTGTTCGTATGACACGTGGAACAATGTCAACAGTACCATTTTCTAAAGTAGCAAGGCTGCGAGGAAATGGAATGTTTCGCCACTCGATATCGAAGCCTATATTTTTTGCTGCTTCTTCAATGATTTCCTTTAATGGACCGCTGATTTTTTGACCATCTGGACTGATCACCATTTCTGGTGGTCGATGCCTAAAATCAGCTTTAAGGGTGTTAGCAAAAAGCGTTGAGCTGATCAGCACTGCTGCCAATGAAATGAGAATATTTCTAGTCAATACCCACATATTTCGTGCCTCTCGTCAAATTTACTACTTGAGTATAGGCAAACTTTCTGAGAACCCCAAAATGACACTTAAGATCAGCCGGATGGCTACCCTATGATTAATACTGTTCAAACAGACCTGAGTTGTAGTCTTTAATTGCTTGTTCTATCTCAGAAAATGAGTTCATTACAAACGGCCCATAATGCACTACAGGTTCATCAATGGGTTGCCCCATTAGCAACAATACTCCGCTCGTATCATTGGCTTTTAATGTTAAGAACTCACCTTTTGAGAGCAACGCTAGCTCGCCTTGCTTCAACACTTTACTGCCTAGCTGTGCATTGCTTTTGTAGGTAAATGCCATGACATTAAAGTGATTTGGAGTGGCGATCTCTAATTGGCTACCCGGTGTTGCTTGCCAGTCGGCTACACTCAATTTAACGCCCGTTTTTGTTAATGGGCCAGTTACTATCTGGTTGCCACAAGTGACATCACCCGCAAGTACTTTCAGCAGGCCAGCCTCTTGGGAGTGGTATTCGGTAATGGTTTCGGGTTGAAAGTCGTGGTATTGCGCTGGCGCCATTTTTTGGCTAGCAGGCTGATTGATCCAAATCTGAAAACCGTGCAACTGACCTTCAGTCATGATTGGCATCTCGCTATGAATAACACCTCTTCCTGCGGCCATCCATTGGGCACCACCAGAGCGTAATTCACCGACA
This sequence comes from Vibrio sp. V04_P4A5T148, assembly GCF_963875605.1. NCBI lineage: Bacteria > Pseudomonadati > Pseudomonadota > Gammaproteobacteria > Vibrionales > Vibrionaceae > Vibrio > Vibrio sp. V04_P4A5T148. The sequence continues at coordinate 5,325 of NZ_CAWNMS010000016.1, read as the reverse complement.
TTACCCATATGATCTTGATGTTGGAAATGCCCATTTAGCATATAAGTGAGAGTTTCGATTCCTCGGTGTGGATGAGGAGGGAATCCGCCAATATAATCGGCTTTTTGATCAGATTTAAATTCATCGAGCATTAAAAATGGTGAAAAATTAGCGTTATTAAAGCCAGCAACACGGCTAATTTTTACGCCATCTCCATCCGAAGTGGGTTGTGCGGGGATTATCTGTTTTATTTCACGTTGCGTTAGCATAATGATTCTCCTTGTCGGTATAACATCAGTCTAAGACAAGGTGCTGATAAAGAAGAGCGCTGTGTTTTGAAGGTCTTCGTCGAGAAATTCGAACATATCTTGAGGGGGGCTATAATTAAAGTAGGTTGGATCACGAGGAGGATGCCCAATGTCTATGTTACCCAAACATGAAGATCAGAATCCGCATTATGATCCCAAAGAGGATTTTACGCTTGAGCAGATGCACCGATTTACCAAGGTGGCTAATCAAGCGCAGAAAAATCGCGATACGCTTGAACAGCTCAGTGATAAAGACGTTTCCATTGTTGAAGCAGCAAGGCGTGCGGCAATGAGGCCAGTGATTCACCCTAAACCAAATAAACCTAATACAGCACGCTACGCCGCATGGATGGTGGTGGTATGTGCAGTAGGTTTGTGGATTATGTATATGACTCGCTAGCTTTCTTTATTGGTGTCACTGTTGCTGAATGGGTTGCAGTAGATGCGTCAGTATGGTCAAGTGAAATATGTTGGTAATACTGATATTGATTTTTGCCGTTGTGTTTTGCTGCGTACATCGCTTTGTCTGCGCACCGAGTCAGCTCGGCCAAGTTATCAGCATCAGAAGGAAACAAAGCAGCGCCGATGCTGACGGTGAGGTTATTGATCATTTCTGACCCTTGATATTTATCCTCAAACAGATAACAAATCCGGTTGAGAACGCCATCCAAATCCTTAACCGTTTTGATATCGTAAAGTAGTAGCACGAACTCATCTCCGGCAAATCTCGCGATGGAGTAATCGTGTTTATCGGTCTTCCGGTCTTTATTTCGGACGTTGTTTTTTAAACGATTGGCGAAATACTGCAAGACTCGATCCCCGACCTCATGTCCGTAGCTGTCATTAATGGACTTGAAATTATCAATGTCTAGAAAGACGAGTGCGGTGATGGTTTTTTTATCAGTCTGCTGGGAGAGTTTTTCACGTGCCCAAGTTTCGAAACTCCAACGATTGGCGAGCCCAGTCAGTTGGTCGGTGTAGGCAAGGTCTTCAATTCCCTCTTGATAAAGATGCTGGATATAGCAAACCGCTTTGTTGTAGTAGTAAGAGGAAATATGACACATGCAACAGAGTGCGATGAGACTGAGAAAAAACCGATCTATGGGGAGATATTGAGGAAGAATATCGGCACCGGAGAGTTGTACTGAGACGCCAATTAGCATAAAGAAACTACAGCTAAAAACTAAGCCTATTCGAAAGTCATTAATGAAGATCACCGCCGCAATAATTGGAAACAACCACAGCACATTGCCGACCATATGCTGTCCATATAGTAGTAATATGACCCCTTTTGTTAACAAGATGGCACTGAGGAATAAATCGGCATAGGAGGTGTTATCAGAGTGATGGTAGAAATAAAGGTAATTAGAGGCAATGGCGATCAAGCATAATAAATTAAAAATGCTCAGGTAATATTGCTGTTCAAGAAAATGAAGAATGCCATAAAAGGCGAAAAGTAGCACAGACACAAATGAGCATAAGGCAACGACCCTACGCTTGCGTGACGCTCGCATATTGGCCATCTCTTCTAAATGTCTACCTACCAGTTCAGTCATACTCGATCTCGATGCTATCCTAAAGTATTAGATACCTAGTTAAGTCTAGAATAAATAACAGAGTTTTGCGGACGAAGTGCATGGAGTAAGTTGAAAAATACAATGGCTAATCATTTGGCGTTTTCGTTAAGTCATTAGGCTATTAATAATCGGTGATCAATGGTCTTATAACTTATTGTATTATCAGCATGTTTTGTCGATTATTTTAACGTTGTCCAAATAAGCCATTATTTAAGCCATTATTTTTTTATAAAAAAATGAATATAAGCAAGTGTGGATATAGCAAAAAAATCTAAGCCTTCCTGTAGTTACATTACAAATTTAGTTACATCGCAAATTCTTTTTTGATCCAGCTTCTCAACACTAAGATACTCTCTTGTTTCAGTTGCTCTTTGGCACAAACGAAGTAGTAGTCTTGATAGGGATTAGTCACTGCGGAACCGAGTTCATGTAGTAGGCCTAACTTGATGTCATCTTTTACAAAGAGCCGATGGGTAACGAAAATACCTAATTGGCGGATAGTTGCTTGTACGGCTTGTGCTGAAGAAACAAATGATAGGTTTTTGCGACTTTCTGGCATGCTAAGTTGATAAGCATCGCACCAAATTTGCCAGTCTTTTTTGCGGCGCTCGTTCACAGCGATAATCGCTGGGTGGCATTTAAGTATGGATGAAAGCGTCTGCTTATCACCTTGCTTTATGAGGTCAGGTTTTATGAGTTCAGGGCTGCATACCAGCACCAATTCATCTTCGGCAAGTTTCTCACAATAGTAGTCTTGCCACTCATCTTGTTTACCATGAACAATCGCGATATCAACGTTCTCTGATGTTAGAGAAAAAGTGCCTGTTAAACTCGATATTCTCACGTCTATATGTGGCGCATGCTCTTGAAAGCGGTTAACTCGTGGTATCCACCAGTGCAGCGCTAATGAGTTGACCATGTTGAGTGTCAGTCGGTTATGGCGCTCATCTCTCATAAGCACTTCAGTTGCTTCAACGATTTGCTCCAAAGCAGGCGCAATTCTCCGATAGTATTTTTGACCAGCATTATTGAGTACGACGTGACGCCCAACGCGATTGAATAGCGGCTGGTTTAGCTGGTTCTCTAATGCTTTTATTGATTGACTGATGGCTGAATGACTAACATTAAGATGCTTTGCTGCATCTGTCATGCTGCCTGTTTCTGCTACGGCAATAAATGAGTAGAGTGACTTGAGCGGAGGTAGTTTTCGCATTGGTAAGTTTCTCTTACAGGTTTGGTTAATATTACTCGTTATTTTTCCTTTCGTCATTGTTCTATGATGGCTGTACTAGAGGAGAGTTGTATGAACCCACGAATTTTGGCCCCATTATTTATGTTGTCCTCCACATTTAGCTTGTCATTGACAGGGCTACTGTCTAAGTTTCTTGCACATGAGATACCGCTACAAAGTCTCAGTTTTCTCCGATTTTTAGTCCCCGCGCTTATATTGTTGGGAGTAATGAGCTTGACTCATTTCCGTTTTCCTCCCAAAGGTATGAAACGGGCTCTGTGGGTTCGCTCAGTATGCATTGCAGGCTGTCAGCTCTGTTTTATTTACTCACTTCAGCACCTTTCTTTGGTGGAAAGTGTCGTATTGTTCAGCACTGGTCCACTGTTTATTCCTTTGTTAGAAAAATTAATATTTGGTGTAGTGATGAAAGCTGGCACGGTTGTGAGCTTGGCCATTACATTTATCGGGGTGTTACTGCTGGCTGGCGATGTTTCGGGCATCCATTTACGGATGGAGTTATTGGTCGGTTTACTTGCGGGAGCGCTGAATGCGGGATCGCAGTTAAGCTTATATCGAGCGACGAAAAGTAATATGCGATCTATTGATATCAATGCTTGGACGTTTGTGTGTGCATCAATCTTATTACTGCCTTTGTTATTTCTTCCTACCGTAGACGCGAATGTACTTCAACAAACCTGGGGCAGCTTGCAGCAGTTAGCTGTGGTTATTGCCTTGAGCGGAGTCTCTATATTAGTCATTAACACTCAAATTTTTCGAGCCAAAGCCTACCGTCTGGCACACTCTGGCTCGCAGCTCGCTCCGTTAATTTTTACCAATTTGCTTTTTACCGCTTTATGGCAACAGTTGTTTTTTAATGTGCAGTACTTGCCAACACAAATGGTAGGATTGGGCTTGATTGTGATGGCAACTTTTACCGGAATTCTTATCCCGAAGCTATTTAAATCCTCAGTATCGTCAAACCAGCTTAAATCAGCTTAACCCGCTTATTGCTACTGTCTGATGAGCCCATAAGGCAGGCTAGAAAATACCTTAGGATTATTTTTCACTGTGGGCGCTTGGTTGGTTTTCTGCCAGTCAAGTAACATAATGGCAAGTACATTGCGGTGCTCTCCGTCGGCAAGGTCAAACACACCTGAGGTAGAGGGGATCATCCCTTTCTTTTTATCAATCGCTTGTTGAATTGCGAGGCGAGTTTTTTCTACAACAGGATCCTTTTCTAAACCTGCGAGTAGAAAAGTGATCCCAACTTCAGCAACCACATCTTCCTTAGCTCTTAGCAAAATGGTATCGATATTATTGCGAAAGTAGTCGAAGATCCATTGATGCTGCTGCTCTTTAATGGGATTTTGATAGTATTCCGAATCGGCAAAAATAATGTGTGTCATGCCATACAGCTTATTGCCATATTGTTGCGCGGAGAGTGCTTTATCAGCAGAATCTGGGTATATTTTCCTAAAGCTATCAATGAACGGTTGTACGACATCTTGTTCACCTAACTGGCGTAACCAATAGACTTGGTTAGCAAGTTGTGCGGCCCACGCTTTAATCATTTCTTCATCAGTGGCGTACTTAGTAAAATCATAACGATGGATCACTTGGCGCAAAAGCTGATCTTCTTTATGTTTCAAACCATATTCGTTGGCACGGGCCATAGAGCCTAATAGGTCGACGCCTAAGTAGAGGTATTCTGGCATATGTTTAGTGGCGATATAGCGTAATTGGCTGCGTTCATCTTCGTCATCGAGGTATCCAGCCAAACGTTGCTCAGAGTAGAGAAAAACCTGTTCAGCAGTTGAAACTTCTGCGGAAAATTGATTAAGTCGGCTTGCTACGCGAGCAAGATCACTCCACACCGCTGCTGAATATTTAGGATCTAGAGTTTGGCGATACATCCGTAACCCATAGTGCCCCTCTTTGAATGCCGGCAATGTGAAAAGTTGCTCTTCATAGGTTTGACGAATAAGCTCCGCAGATTCAGAAAAAGTGTTATTCGTTGTTGACGCCGGCTCTGCATAGCCAGAGGCAGGCAACCACAATGTAATAGCTAATCCCAGAAATAGGCCACTCTTTTTTAATAACATGATGAAAACACACCTCTAAGCTAATATTCATAATAATATTAGCATTTCATAGATTTATTATTGTTGGTGATGTGTCAAGTGTGCGTAAAATGACCGCTTTGAGCCGTCGTTAGGATAATGCATTTAGC